>USJJ01000076.1 GCA_900554995.1 uncultured Ruminococcus sp.
AATACTCATTATTTTAATTCTGGCAATTGCAATTGTAGCGTCCTGCATCAAGATCGTACCGCAGGCGCAGGCTTATGTCGTAGAACGTCTCGGCGCATACCAGGATACCTGGAGCGTTGGCCTTCACTTTAAAGTGCCGATTGTCGATAAGGTTGCAAAGCGTGTACTGTTAAAGGAACAGGTAGCGGATTTCCCGCCTCAGCCCGTTATCACAAAGGATAACGTTACCATGCAGATCGACACGGTCGTTTTCTATCAGATTACGGACCCGAAGCTCTACGCTTACGGCGTTGAAAGTCCGATTTCGGCTATCGAAAATCTTTCTGCAACAACGCTTCGTAACATCATCGGTGAGCTTGAGCTTGACCATACTCTTACATCAAGAGACACTATAAATGCAAAAATCAGAGGAATTCTTGACGAGGCGACCGACCCGTGGGGCATCAAGGTCAACCGTGTTGAATTGAAGAATATTCTTCCGCCGCCGGAGATCCAGGACGCCATGGAGAAGCAGATGAAGGCGGAGCGTCAGAGACGTGAGGCCATTCTCCGTGCAGAGGGCGAAAAGGCGAGCAAGGTGCTTGTCGCCGAGGGACAGAAGGAATCACAGATTCTTGCCGCAGAGGGCGACAAGAGAGCTGCAATCCTCCATGCCGAGGCGGTTAAAGAAGCAAAGATCCGTGAGGCAGAGGGTGAGGCTGAGGCCATCCTCAAGATTCAGGAGGCCGAGGCAAAGGCGATTGAGCTTATCAACGCATCAAAACCGGGCGACGGCTATATTAAGATAAAGAGCCTTGAAGCGTTTTCAAAGGCGGCTGACGGTCAGTCAACAAAGATCATTATTCCGTCGGAAATTCAGGGACTTGCAGGCCTCGCAGAAGGCGTTGTCGAATCGGTTAAAAAATAAGTATATAAAAGAAAAACAGTCCAAAAGATTTTATAAAAACACTTGACATTATCGGCATTAGCTGATAGAATATTAAGGCTGTAAAATATTGATTACAGTTATCCTTGCCGCTGAGTAGGCGGCCGGAATGACCAAAAGGAGGTGCTTTTAAATGGCAGTAGAGAACTATGAGGCAATGATCGTTTACTCCGTTAAGGAGAGCGAGGATGCAGCTAAGGCTTTGGTTGAAAAGTTCAAGGCTCTTATGGAGAAGCATGGTACTGTTGAAAGCGTAGATGAGTGGGGTAAGCGCAAGCTTGCTTATGCTATCAACTACGAGACAGAAGGCTACTATGCTCTTTACAATTTCTCGGCTGAGCCGGAGTTCCCGGCAGAGCTTGACCGTGTCCTTAACATCACGGACGGCGTGCTTCGTTCACTTATAATCAAGAAGTAAGGGGGACGCAACATGATTAACAACGTAGTATTGATGGGTAGACTTGTTGCAACTCCCGAGTTGCGCAATACCCAGACAGGTCTTGCCGTAACGTCCTTTTCGCTTGCCGTTGAGCGTTCATACGCTCGTCAGGGTGAGCAGCGTCAGACTGATTTCATTAACTGCGTAGCATGGAGAAACACCGCTGAATTTATCTCAAGATATTTTCAAAAGGGCTCTATGATCGCTGTAACGGGATCAATTCAGACACGTAACTATGAGGACAAAAACGGTAACAAGCGCACAGCGGTTGAGGTTCTTGTTGACCAGGCGAGCTTCTGCGGATCAAAGGCAGAAACAGGCACAGGCAACAACAATTACAACCAGAGCTATTCGGCTCCCGCGCAGCCTGCCGCTCCTTCATTCTCAACCGGTTCCGACGGTGACTTTGAGGAGATTTCAGGAGATGACGATCTGCCGTTCTGAGGCGGATGTCACCCGAATTAAATAAGGAGGTATTTTGTAATGGCTTATGATAAGAACAACGGCCGTCCTAACAGAAAAGGCCGCAAGAAGGTTTGTTCCTTCTGCGTTGATAAAGTTGAGAGCATTGATTACAAGGATGTAAACAAGCTCAATAAGTACACTTCCGACAGAGCGAAGATTCTTCCCCGTCGTGTAACAGGTACTTGTGCAAAGCATCAGAGAGAGCTTACAACAGCTATCAAGCGTGCCCGTCACGTAGCTCTTATGCCCTACACTTCGGACTGATTTAACAGTTATCGGACTGTCGCTTTTGCGGCAGTCTTTTTTTCAATCTTAGTTTGCTTTTTTGCATACACGAGGTGTTGATATGAGGTTCAAAAATGTCCTGCTTGCAAGCGACTTTGACGGAACGCTTGCCGACAGTAGCGGTAAAATTCCCGATGGTGTGATATCGGCAATTAAATATTTTATGTCCGAGGGTGGACGTTTCACCGTCTGCACGGGCAGAATATATCAAGGATTTCATCTTTACAGTGAGGCTTATATCAATGCTCCCGTTCTTCTCGGAAACGGTGCAATGGCATATGATTATAGGAACAAAAGCGTGATTTTTAACGATGCAATCGGCGACGAGGGTATACCTGCCGTGGAGGACGTTCTTTCTCGCTTTCCGAGCGTTGCCGTGGAGACCTATAATTTCGACACTGTTTGCAGTATCAACGCCTGCGAGGACAGTATTCATCATTTTACAAGTCAGGGAATAGATTTTACACGAATCAGTGATCCGAAGGATGCGCCGAGACCGTGGACAAAGGTGATGATTTACGCTCACGGATGCTCATCCGACGTGCAAAAACTTCTTGACGGACACGGAGAGGTCAATTACCTGAGAACAATGGGCGATTACATAGAAATTCTCAAAAAGGGCGTCGACAAAGGAACGGGACTTCTGAAACTCGGGGAAATGCTTGGCTGTGAGGTTAAGGATATTTATGCCGCAGGGGACGGATATAATGACGTTGATATGCTCAGGGCGGCTGCAAAGGGATTTGTACCCGAAAACGGATCGCACGAGGCATTGAACGCTGCCGACTTTGTTACACGCTCAAACGATATGGGATGTATTGCCCACGCAATAGAAATACTTGATTCAATATATTGAACAGCACCTACGGAAAAGAGCCGTTGCACAACAGTGTAAACGGCTCTTTAGCTTTATTCTGATATACCGCAGTCTCAGTTGCACGGTATTGCCTTGATTATCGTGAAAATTATCTTTGCCGAAAGCTCGATGAGCTTTGTCAGAAAATCAAAAATTCTGCCGATTGCTGTCGGCTTGAGAAGCTCGTCGGTGACAGGGGAGAGGGTGTTATCCTTGCTGTTGTACTTCATAAACTGCGGATAGACGCCGCTGTCATATACCGTTAGCTGTTTCTCGCTTTTTGCGAGCCAAATGAGAAAATCGGTAGACTCGCCGACGTTGTAGTCAACGTGTGCCATATCACGGACAAACCACGTCTGATCCGGGAACATACAGGTTGATGCGTCAAGCTGGCGGTCTGCGCTGAGGTGATTGTGTCCGTCGGCTTTTGCCTGTGTATAGCTGTCGGGGAGAGTTCCACCGAGCTTTGAGCTGATAGCTCCGCCCGAAGTATAGCCGACGTCAATCAGGAAGTCGTTGTTGCTGTTCGTCGATGTATCGGAAACGGGGAGACCCTGCATATTGTACTGCGCAGTGATATAAATATTCGTATCTTTTTCTGCGGCTTTCAGAATGTCATAAGCCTTAGCCTGCACATTGTAATGATACTCATCAATCGCTTTTATAAGTTCGGAATCTGCTACGGCAAGCATAAAATTTTTAGATTCTTCATAATTTCTTGCATCAACCAATGCCCACAGACCCGGCATATATCCGAAAACGGGGATGATAAGTTCCTTATAAAGTCGGTCATTGAGCTTTGACAAAATACCGTTTATGTATCCGTCGATCGAGGCGTTAATTTTGTATGCTTCAAGCGAATTGTCGATGAGCATCACTAATTCATCAAGGAAATCGTTTCTTGTAAGCTGCGCCATTCTGCGGATAAGTCCATATGCGTCAACGCTCAATTCACCCGAGAACATCGAACCCATACACGACGTACCCTGAAAAGCGGTTGAGCAGAGCGAAACACTGTCAACGTCTTTGCTGCCGTATTTATAGAGATAGGAGAGCGTGACCGTTCCGCCCATACTGAAAGCGGCAAGGGCAACACGGTCGCATTTTGTCTCTGCCTTGACATTCTTAATAAATTTGTTCAGCTCGTCTGCGTGCTTGAGGGGATCAAGTCTCCAGTCGTAGTTGAAGAAATATGTATTGTCTTCGCCGAAAGCCTCGATGCCTGCCTTGACAACGCCGCCCTCATCCTTGACCTCATTCATAAAGCTGTCGGGATAGTTGCCTGCGCTCAGCGGAAAAAGATCTGTCGTTATATCGTGCTTTGAATTGCCGTCGGGATTGCAGGCAAGATCGTCAAATGCCTCCGCCGCCGCAGGAAAAAGCGAGTCGCCGAGCTTATCATAGTCGCCGTCGGCAAAAAATCCGACGAGAGGGAGAATGATCTTTGACGCTAACTTAGCAATTGTTTTTGCCGTGGTCGGAAAAACCTTTTCGCCGTCCTTATAAAGAGGAAATGTATTCATTCCGCTGACAACGATAAAAGCGGTTTTCGGCTCGGTCGCAAATGCGGGAATCAGCGAGCAAAAGGCAACCGTAAGACAGAGGATAACGCCGATAAGAATTTTAGCGATTTTTTTCATATTCTTTATCCTTTCAAAAAAGAGGTGTTGCATTTATATTCAAAAACGCAATACCTCCTAAAAATTATTTCTGATATGTGTTGAGAAATGCCCGTGTCCTTTCGTTCTTCGGGTTGACAAGAACCTCCTCGGGTGTGCCCATCTCGGCAATAACGCCGTTGTCCATAAAGATGACCTCGTCGGAAACGTCCTTTGCAAAGTTCATCTCATGGGTAACGATAACCATCGTCATCTTGTCCTCGGCAAGCTGGCGAATTGTCTTGAGAATTTCACCCGTAAGCTCGGGATCAAGCGCCGAAGTCGGTTCGTCGAAGAAAAGAATCTTGGGGTTCATTGCAAGTGCACGGGCAATCGAAACTCGCTGCTGCTGACCGCCCGAGAGCTGGCAGGGATAGAAGTCCAGCTTGTCCGAGAGTCCGACTTTTCCGAGGAAATATTTTGCCGTCTTGTCGATTTCTTCAAGCAACTCCTTCTTTTTCTGCTTGTAGTCGGGACGTCTCTTCGCCGCCAGCTTCATTGCGAGCGTAACGTTGCCGAGCGCCGTGTACTGCGGAAAAAGGTTGAACTGCTGAAAAACAAGACCGATGTTCTGCTTGTTTTTCGCAATTTCCTTGAGCTGTTTTTTGTCCGTTATATTGCTGTCAAAAACGACCTGATCGTTGACGGTAATCCTGCCTGTTGTGGCTGTTTCAAGCCCGTTGATACAGCGCAGAAGCGTAGTCTTGCCGCTTCCCGAAGAGCCGATAACGGAGAGGACCTTGCCCTCCCGAAGCTCAAATGAAATGCCCTTAAGGACCTCGGTTGCGCCGAAATTTTTAGTTAAGTCTTTAACTTCAAGTATTGCCATTTTCAGCCCTCCTTACACCTTGTAAAAGTTGAGCCGCTTTTCTATCTTGTTGAAAAGGATTGTCAGCAGTCCGCTTGCGACAAGATAGAACACACCGGAATAAAGAAGCGGCCAAAGGATTCCGCTGCCTCTGATGTAGCTTTCGGCGACAAATATAATCTCATAATACGTAATAATTCTTGCAAGTGATGTATCCTTAACAAGAGTGATTACTTCATTGCTGATTGGAGGAACAACATTTCTTATAACCTGCAAAAGTATTACTCGGAAAAATGTTTCCGACTTTGACATTCCGAGAACCTTGCAAGCCTCATATTGACCTGTGGGAATGGATTCGATTCCGCCGCGGAAAATCTCGGAGAAATAGCAGGCATAGTTAAAAATAAACGTAAGATATACCGCCGGTTCGCAGGCGAGCATAAATTCACCTTTTGTTAAAAGTCCGGGTCCGTAATAGAAAACGATGAGCTGAAGCATAAGCGGGGTGCCTCGGACTATCCAAACAATAGTTCTGACGAGCCAGCGAAGCGGCTGAAATTTGCTTCTTGAGCCGAAGCTGATAATCAGTCCGAGCGGCAGGGCAAAGGCGAGAGTAATCGCAAAAATTTTAAGCGTCGGCAAAAAGCCGTTGACGAACAGATTTACCGTTACGTCCCAAAATGAAGTGCTCATGTAATAAATCCTCTCTGAAACAGCAGTATAGGGTAAAGGTATTCGCCCTTACCCTAAAGCTGTATTTTAACTAATTAAATCCTTATTTTGTAGCCTGAAAATCAGTAACGATACTGTCCTGGAGACCGTATTTTTCTGCAATTGTCTTAACTGTTCCGTCTGCTACAAGTTCTGAAATTGCTGTGTTTACAGCGGCAACGACGTCAGAGCCCTTTCTGAAAGCGATACCGTATGACTCGTCATCTCCGAGCTTAACGTCCTTCATAATCGAAAGGTTGCTGTAAGTTTTGCCCTCAACAAGCATTGAGCCTGCCATAACATAGTCGATAACACATGCTGCAGCCTGTCCGCTCTGTACCTGGAGAAGAGCGTCGCTCTGGCTTTCAACAGGCTTATAACTCTTGGAGAGTGTTG
>USJJ01000077.1 GCA_900554995.1 uncultured Ruminococcus sp.
ATTCGAGAAGATAATCGGCAAACAGCATATCGCTGCTTAAATCGCCCACCTCCTCGGGTACTTCAAATTCCGCCCGCAACTTTGCAAGCTCGGCTTCGGCTTTGCGCTTGTTGCCCTTTTCGGGCAGTCCCAATGAAATCCATTTTGTTTTTCGTTTGCCTTCGGCATTTTTGTAATTGAGTACGGCATAATAGTTGCCGTTCTTTACGGATAAGTGTCCTGCTACCATTTATTTAACCTCCTGAAATTGAATTTGCAGAACAGAACTCCAAACCGACAGCACCAGTATACCATCGGTTTGGGGTTCATCCACTGTGCGATTTGTTTTGCCGTATTCGTATCAATACGAATCAGCGTGCATCACGGTTGCGTTCTCTCTGCCGCTTTAACAGTTCCAAGCCCTTGATGATGTCCCGGCGCATTTGCTCGTCGGTATAACCTGCCGGAAAATACTTTTTCAAATCCTCACGCTTGAACTTTATCTGCTCCTGCTGATTCGGCTTTTCCTCCGACATCACCGCATAAATCATCTGATCGTCCAGTACGCCCTCCTGCGACAGCTTTTTCAGGCGAATACTTTGTGCGTGGGACGGTGTGCAGTCGTTTAGCTCCATAGCGTCCAGCAATACTTGTTGTTCCGATTGCTCTAAATAAGATATTTCCACCGCAGGGTTGAAAGCAATTTTATTTTCGTCTACCATAGAAAGCAGTTCGGGGATTAAGTGAGTTAAACGGATATATCTTTTAATTTGATTGCGGCTTTCTCCTGCATCATCAGCCACAATTTCTACACTCAACAACTTCTGCCCAACTTGGGCAGAAGCTACACCCTGATGTTTTATCGCTTCCAGTTTCATCTTATAGGCAAACGCTTTTTCGCTGGGTAAAATCGTTTCCCTCTGCAAATTTGCGTCCACCATTGCAATCACCGCTTCGTCGTCGGACATCTCACGGATGATGACGGGCATTGTTTCAATCCCCAGCACCTGACACGCCGCCAATCTTCTGTGCCCTGAGATAAGCTCGTAGCCGCCGTCAGGCAGCGGTCTTGCAAGCGCCGGAGTTATCGTTCCTACCTTGCGTATACTTTCAATCATTCGCTCCATTTCTTCGTTATTCAATATCTTAAATGGGTGATTCTTAAAAGGGTGAAGCTCGTCAAGAGGTATGTTCTTCACACGCTCAAGCTTTGCATCGTCACGCTCCGCCTGCGTTGTAAACAGGTCGTCCAGTGTCGGTAAAGTAAAATCTGATTTTCGTTTTGTCATCGTTCGTATCCTCTCTTTCTTGATTTATTGAGTCCGAAATAACGGCTTCGCATATTCTCCTCAATGAGAATGTTTTCTTTGATTTTGGGGTTATCCTCTATAATCCTTGCCGCTGTTTTCTTGTCCTTTCGGAGCTGAGCAATAGCCTTTGTACAGTCATCTCGCTTGGCAACAAGCTTTACTTTTTCGTCGGGATCGTGGCAAGAATCAATATCTCGGTAGAGCATTTTGCGGTAATCTGATATGAGTTTTATTTCAGAATCAGCGTTTTTTATAAACGATTCCACAGAGAAAATATCGGTCAGATGATTGTCGCAAATGAGCTGTACCTGTGCGGTATGGCGGTCAAGCCAACGGCAAGCTTCACGCATTTCGGGTGATAACGGCTTGTGTTTTTTGTTTTTCGGCAGCACGCCCAGCAGATATAAATATCTGAAATACAACGCTTTAAGACCAGTGATTTTTTTGGCGGTTTTTAAATTGCCTTTAACTGAATAAGCCTTTTGAATTGTTACACCGAGGCTCTTTTTTTCGGTAAACTCATAGTATAAGCGGTAAGCTTCCTGCGGGTTGTTTCGCAGAGTATCTCTCATTCGGTCATAGATTGCATCTCGGTCATAGGCTTCTCCCAAGCGGTACAAACGAGTTGCTTTCTTGCTGTTGACAGAGCGAACAGTAGCGTATTTCTGATATGGGTTTAGGTCGATTACATATCCGAGCTGTTTCATAACATAGGTGAAAGCTTTAGGATTTGTACTCATAGTAAGCGCTTTATCTATCGCCTCACGCATTAAATTGTAACGGGTAGGTTCGCCGTTCTTTTCCGCAAAGTACAGCTTGCGGGGTGTCTTTCCTTTAGGATTTTTAATGACCGTCAAACCGTTTTCTTTGCAAAGCTCATCGGAAATGCTGCGCAGCTTCCAGTATGCTCCCTCGTTGCAGTTAAACTTCTTACCGTTCCACATATTCACCGAATTGATGACCAAATGATTGTGATATGTGCCGGTGTTAAAGTGCGTAGCGACAAGCACTTGGTACTGATCGCCCCACATTCTTTTGGCAAGCTCAACGCCCAGCTTGTGTGCAAGTTGCGGTGTGACTTTGCCTGTCTTAAAGCTCTGATATGCGTGATAAGCCACATTACCGACCGTCTTATCAAAGCGTACCTGTACCGCATTCATCTCGGCAAAAGCTGTTTCTGCGGTGCAGTTTACGCCTGTCACATACATGGCTTTTTCTTCACCGATTACGGTTTTTCGCTCGTCGCTTGCGTAGTGAAGTGCCTTGCAAATATCGCTGTAAATCGTCTTGTCCGGGTTTGCCGCATAGCTCAAAACACGGTTGACGCTGTCTGTTACAGCCCATATTTTTGTTACTGCCACGGCGAATCACTTGTGCTTTCCGGCTCACCGATTGAGTGATAAGCTTTCAAAAATTTGCTCACAACATCGTTGAAACTTGCATTTACATTGGCTTCTGAAAGCGACTTCCAATTGTCACGAAGCGAGGTCAAACCTCGGTAAGCTTCGTAAAATTCCTGTGGCAAGGTTGCCTGAACTTCCTTGCCAAGACCAAGTTTTCTAAGGTAAGCAGAGAGCGAAAGTCCGCATTTTTTAGCGGCAGTTTCCATTTTTCTTTTCTCTCCCTCGGTCACTCGAATATTGATTGCGGTTGTTCTTTGTCTCATATATTTTCATTCCTTTCTCTGTATAATCGGGGTTACAGGGGCAGCAAGTCCCTTTCGGCAATTTGCCGCCGGTTTTGTGAGCTTCAAAGGCAACACAAAACCTATGCTCGCTATCCTTACGGATTGGCATTACCTGTATAGCCTTATATCCACTTTCTCAAAAAGTGACGATAGTGACAGCTGTGACGGCTTTTTCCTATATAGCAGATTTATTGTCATCACCGTCATTGCCGTCATTCTTTTTTAAGTAAATCAGTCGGCTTGTGCCGGTGCGTTTTGTTTTGTACTCGATGTCTTGCGGCTGAAAAACTTCCGAAGAAAATCGAGCAAGCATTTTGGTCACAACATTTGGCGTAATCTCGGTTTCGTTCACCTGCGTTATAAGTTGCGTTGCCGTGCCTCGCCATTCTTTTACTTCCGAAATATAATCAACCAGCCGGAAAATAAACTTCGGTATTTCTTCACGGTGAATATCCTCCATATCCTTTCGCTCGACCAACTCCCACAAGTGACTGCGGTTGTCAAACTTCAAGGTCAGCTCCTGATATGCAATATCTCGACCGGTGGCAAGCAGCGTTCCGGTTTCATTGGCACGGCTGCGCTTCAAAACAAAATTCGTATCTGCCGCACCTGTGATACCGGTGGAGCCTGATACCTCGTTGAATGGGTCGCTAATATCTTTCAGCTTCCTGACGTGATGAACAACCATAACGGCAATGCCGTACTTATCCGAAATATTTTTCAGAGCCGATACATCGTCGTAGTCTCCTGCATACATTCCGCTTTTTCCGCCGGTGCTTTTTGAATCTCTTACCTTTTGGAAGGTGTCGATAATGACAAGTCTTGTTTTCGGAAAGTCGGAAAGATACTGTTCGATTTGCTGTTCCAAACCGTTGCCGATTTGAAAACTCGTTGTAGCAATGCGAAGTTCAGATGGGGCTTCGTCTGTAATTTGATACAGGCGGCTTTGTATTCTTGCGTAAGTATCTTCCAAGCAGAGATAAAGCACATCGCTCTTGTGGGTTTCAAATTCCCACACGGGTTGTCCTCTCGCCACTTGAACGCCGAGCCAAAGCATAAGCCAGCTCTTGCCGATTTTACTTGAACCCGAAAGCACGCTGAGTCCTTGCGGTATAAAGCCGTCAACCACAAATAAGGTTTTTCTCATCGGCGTTGAGAGCAGCGTGTCCGCATCGATTGTTTTCAGCTTTTCAACTTGCATTTTTCACACCTTCTTCCATAACATAGTTGATGACATTGACCTTTGGAATCTTAAAAGCGTTTCCGATTTTAACGCCGGAGATATATCCGTTGTTAATCAGGTCGTATGCCAAGTGTCGGCTTACACCGAGCATTTGTTGAAGCTGAGCTACCGTAACAATGTCCGGGTAATCCGAGAACATCATTTTGTAAAGCTCTTTCAATTCTGTTTTTCTCATCTTCTTAACCTCCTTTATGAGAAAAAAAGCTGCATGGTATGTACAGCTATGTACGAGACAACAGATTGAATGGAGGTTTCTTTCCGTTGCCTTTTCGCCGTTCTGCCCGAATGTCGTTTTTGTTATCCCTGCCCCCCATCTCAGCGGCGTTGCTCTGCTCGTATCATCGCAAAGTCATATCCCATTCGGACGGTCATTCGATTTTAGAAAATCAAATAATGTACAATCTTGATTTGCAAATTTATTATAGCTATGTGTTGACATTAAGGCAATACTTTTGTATAATGTTCTTTGTAGCGATATAGATTTGCTAATTACTCGAAAATTCTCATTTTCTAAAACGGAGGTCTTGGTAATGAGCGAAAACCTACTCCAAACAGAAGATAAATACAGTGCCGTGTACTTTGGATTTGCTCCAAATAGATGGCATATAACAAACGACGAAAAATCTTGCGTTCTTTCCGTGAACGGCGAGTACAATTACTCAAAACTACTTGAGTTGTATAACGCAATCGAAGTCGATAAGCGAGAAGAGATTACTTCGGCTGTTACCGGCAAAAAAGAATTTGCTTTATCGGACGGCGAACTTGCTCAAATTAAGCAGGACACTGCCGATACGCTTGCTCGTTTGCGAGCCGTTACGCAAAAAATAAATTCTGCATTTGACTTTCTTCCTATGGGCGACAGCAGAACTTATATCTCACCGATGAACACCGCTTCTGTCTTTTTTTCACCGGGCGAAGGAATTTTGAATTTTCTATATGCTGATTTTGATTCGGCGTATAATGAATGCCTGAATCGCACAAAAAAAGACCTGCCTGACGAGACAAGTCTTGATATATCTTTACTGACCGAAAAAGAAAAGAAATTGTATTATTATTTGGCTTTAACCGAAACGCAAAAACGCTTTAAGCCATTGATAGAAGCGTCGCTGTTTACAGCGGAATTTCCGCCTATTCTGCTTTATTGCTCAAAGCAGGAGTTGATAGACTATTACCGCTACCTTAAAGAAATGCAAAATAATCTATTGCATTTAATCGAGGCGACATTTGACGAGAATTTTTGCGACGGATTTTTCAATCATCTAACCCATAAAACGAGATTTGCAGGCTACTGCCGTAAGCAGGGGTTGTCGGCGGAGCAAAAGCGAACGATTGTGCATAGTATCAGCATCATTGATGCCGAACATCAGATAGAAAATGTGCTTGACGGCTATATCGAAAGTGATTTTGATTTGGATATCAAGATGGCTGCCGCTTCGGAGGTTTCTCCGAGTGTTCAAAAGAATTTGGATAAGCTCGGTTTTACTATGCCGGAAATGATTGCCTTGTCTGCAATGCAAGCCGACGAGTACGAAACCTGTATTTGCGAAAGTATTGAACAGCAAATTGAGTTTAAACTGATACAGTTGTTGAAGTCCGACATCGGAATGCGTAAATGCAAACGCTGCGGTAAGTATTTCATTATGAAAGGCAACTACGATACAAACTACTGCGACCGCATTGCCGAGGGTGAAACTCGCAACTGCCAAGACTTAGCCGCACAGGAAAACTACAAAAAGAAAATGGCGGACAATGCCGCCATTGGGTTGTATCAAAAGTATTATAAGCGCTATGCCGCCCGTGTTCGTGTAAGGCAGATTAAAGAGCCCGATTTCAAAAAGTGGAAATATCAGGCGATGACAAAGCGTGACGAATGCTCCGACGGCAACATCACCCTTGCGGAGTTTGAAGAATGGCTTGAGGGCAGCTTTCCGAATAGGAAGAAGAAAGAATAAGCCTAAAATTTGTAAAAGCACAGCTGATTTCTCGGCTGTGCTTTTATGATATGTATTGTATTCGAAATAAGGTCGCCCTTGACGGTGTAATTAAAATTACAATATTAGTTTCCTTTTAATTCACATTGCGTTCATTATATTAAGCAGCCTCTGATAACTGTCAACATCGTGATACATTACTTTGCTCGTGGACATTTCATTGAACAGCTTCTTTGCACAAGAGATTTTTGCCTGCTCAATCGGTCTGAGTTCAAGGCTCTCCATCGTTACTTTGGTTTTGGCAACAAAGAAAA
>USJJ01000078.1 GCA_900554995.1 uncultured Ruminococcus sp.
CTGCAAGGGCACCGAGAAAGATGACCGTGCGGTTCTGTTTATTCTCATCTGCCTTGCTTGCTGGACGTTTTTGCCCGATTTCGGAAAAACTGCCCTCTGGCTTACGGGAAGCATAAATTATCTTTGGAGCTCAGTTTTCCGCCTTGCGGTCCTTCTTCCGTTCAGGCTCTACGCCGACGGCAGGGAGGATAAAATTCCTTGGCTTAAAGCCGTAATAATGACGGTTGCCTGCACATTGGCAGGTGCAACAAATGAAAACACAAGCGCTGCCTTTATCGGCGTCACTGTTCTTTTTATGATCTACTGCTGCTTGCATAAAAGGAAGCTCCCGATATGGTCTTTCACGGGTTTAATCGGCGCCCTCTGCGGATTCTTCTTTATGGTTTCGGCTCCCGGCAATTCAAGACGTGTCGATATCGGCGACGAGGTCGGCAATTCCGTCCTTTCAAGACTCACCAATATACCCGGAAATATGATCCTTTCCCTTTCCGTTTTTGCGGGAGCGTTTGTTATCTGCACCGTCATCCTTTATATCTATGACCGAAAAAACGGTAACAAGGAAACAGGTGCCGCCCTTATTGCATTTCTCGGTGCAATCGGTGCCGCAGCTGTTATGATCGCCTCGCCTCAGTTCCCGACGCGGGCATGGTTCGGCATTTATGTTTACGCAATGACAGCTGTCGGAATTCTTATTTACAGTATTATGCTGAACGAAAATTCCGCACGCAAACTTATTTTGATCGCTGTTGCGTTCTGGTCAATCTGGAGTGCTATGTCATACGTCCACACGGCTCAGGATATGAATAATCTCCGAACGTTCAATGTCAAGCGTGACACCTATATTGAGGAGCAAAAGGAGCTCGGAAATTACGATCTTGAGCTTGAAAAATACTACACCACCGATAAGCACGCACCGTCAATGAACAGCGCCGATATAACTGAAAACCCCGAACATTGGCGTAATATTACCTTTGCGATGCATTACGGTCTTAAAAGCGTTAAGACAAAGCAGTAAAAAGATCCCGAGGGGAGTTACCGATATGAAAATCACAGAAATTCTTAACAACGGAAAGATGTCCCTGTCGTTCGAGGTTTTTCCTCCGAAAACCGACACGGCTTTTGAGAGTGTGCGCCACGCTACACAGGAGATTGCAAAGCTGCGCCCCGCATATATGAGCATAACCTACGGTGCAGGCGGCGGAACCAGCCGCTATACTCTTGACATCGCTGAAAATATTATGAACGAATACGGTGTGCCGACACTTGCGCACCTAACCTGCGTTTCATCGTCCAAGAAAACCGTTCACGAGCGAATTGCCGAAATGAACCGCAGAAATATAAAGAACGTTCTTGCTCTCAGGGGCGATATCCCCACTGAAATGATGGATGAGGACAGAAGTAAATGGGATCACCGCTATGCCGTTGACCTCATTCGTGAGATTAAGGAAAGCGGATATGATTTCTGCATCGGCGGCGCCTGCTATCCTGAAATTCACCCCGAAAGCATCAATCAGAAAGAAGACATCAAGCATCTTAAGGAAAAGGTTGACGCAGGCTGTGAATTCCTCACAACACAGATGTTCTTTGACAATAATCTGCTCTACAACTTCCTTTATAAAATCCGTGAGGCAGGGATAACCGTACCGATTGTTGCGGGAATTATGCCGATCACCAATGCAAAGCAGGTTGACAGAGCAATCAAGCTCTCGGGCTCGTTTATGCCGCAGAGATTTAAAAGCCTTGTTGACAAATTCGGTTCCAATCCGCTTGCAATGAAACAGGCAGGTATCGCATACGCAACCGATCAGATAATCGACCTCTACGCAAACGGCATTGAAAATGTTCACGTATATTCGATGAACAAGCCCGACGTTGCGGAAAAGATACAGTCAAACCTTTCGGACATTTTGGGAAAATAAGATGAACACGGTATATACATTATTCTTTGCAGAGCCTGCGGTTAAAAAAAAGGAAATATTACGATATATGTCCTCGGTGGGCGGCGAAAACGATCTTGATTCCTTGATAGATGAATGTATTGAGGAAGCACGCAGTGTTCTTGAATACAAGGTCTGTTACTGTATTTTACCGCTGAGCATCGACGCAAGCAGAATAATTCTTCCCTGCGGTGAAATAACAAGCGGCAATCTTGCAAAAAATCTCCGTGGCTGCAAGAAGGTTATTGTCTTTGCGGCAACTGTCGGCGTGGGAATAGATCGGCTTATTGCAAAATATTCAAGGCTATCTCCTGCCAAGGCATTCTGTTTTCAGGCTCTCGGTGCGGAGCGTGTTGAAGCGCTCTGTGACGACTTTTGTTTGGGAATGGGCAAGAACAGACGTCTGCGGCCGAGATTCAGTCCCGGCTACGGAGATCTTCCGCTTGAAACGCAGAAAATGATCTTCCCCCTGCTTGACTGTCCGAAAAGGATCGGCATTTCTCTCGGCGATTCTCTGCTGATGTCACCTTCGAAATCCGTAACCGCATTTGTCGGTATACAACAGGAAGTGGTTCAATGAACATTCGTGATTTTATAAAAAATAATATTGTTTATCTCGACGGAGGTATGGGAACACTTCTGCAAAAGAGCGGATTACAGCCCGGAGAGCTTCCCGAGAAATGGAACATATCCCATCCCGAAACAATTTGTGAAATTCATAGGAGCTACTATGACAGCGGCAGTAATGTTGTCAACACCAACACATTCGGTGCAAACATTCTGAAATTCAGCCGTGAAGAGCTTGATGAAATTATCCGTCACGCAGTTGAAAATGCCGCAAAGGCAAAAGAGTTTTCTTCCGGAACACAGCAAAAATTCATTGCTCTCGATGTCGGTCCGACGGGCAAGCTGCTCAAGCCGCTCGGCGATCTCGACTTTGATAAAGCGGTTGAAATATTCTCCGAGACAATCAAAATCGGCGCAAAATACGGGGTCGATCTTATAACAATAGAAACAATGAACGACAGTTACGAGACAAAGGCGGCGGTGCTTGCCGCCAAAGAGAGCTGTGACCTGCCGATCCTCGTAACCAACGCCTACGGCGAAAACGGACGGCTTATGACGGGTGCGGATTCCGCCGTTATGGTTGCAATGCTTGAGGGAATGGGCGTTGACGCAATCGGCGCAAACTGTTCTCTCGGTCCGAAACAGCTTGCCGGCGTTATGGACGAGCTTTTGAAGTACAGCTCCGTGCCTGTCGTTTTCAAGCCGAACGCAGGTCTGCCGAAGAGTGAAAACGGAGTCACTTTCTATGATGTCGACGCCGATGACTTTGCCGAGGATATAAAAAAATCCGTTGAAAACGGAGTGAGAATAGTCGGCGGGTGCTGCGGCACAACGCCCGAATATATTAAAAAGGTTCATGAGCTAACCTGTGATCTGAAACCGAAAACGGTTGAAAAGAAAAATTATTCGGTCATAACCTCATACAACAAGGCTGTCTTCTTCGGCCAAAAGCCCGTTTTGATCGGAGAAAGAATCAATCCGACCGGTAAAAAGCGATTCAAGCAGGCTCTTGCAGAAAAAGATATCGGATATATTTTGCAGGAAGCTGTCAATCAGCAGGCAAAGGGTGTTCACGTCCTCGATGTCAATGTCGGACTTCCCGGAATTGACGAAAAGGCGATGCTCACCGACTCGGTCTGCGAACTGCAATGCGTAACCGATCTTCCGCTTCAGCTCGACTCCTCCGATCCCATTGCGATGGAAAGCGCACTTCGCCGATACAACGGCAAGGCGATGGTCAACTCCGTCAACGGCAAGGAAGAAAGTATGCGTGCGGTCTTTCCGCTCGTCAAAAAATACGGCGGATTTACCGTTGCACTGACGCTCGACGAGAGCGGAATCCCCTCCACTGTTGAGGGCAGAATGAAAATTGCCGAAAAGATTCTTGCCACTGCGGCGGAATACGGAATTGATAAAAAGGATATTATTTTCGATCCGCTTGCAATGACCGTCAGTGCGGACAAAATGTCGGCGGTCACAACACTTGAAACCGTCAAGAGAATAACAGAAAACCTCGGATGCAACGCATCGCTCGGCGTCTCAAACGTTTCGTTCGGTCTGCCGTCAAGAGAGCTCGTCAACGCATCGTTCTTCACTGCCGCAATGGAAAACGGACTTTCTGCGGCGATTATGAATCCGTATTCCGAGCGTATGCTCGAAGCGTATTACAGCTTTAACGTTATCAAGGGTCTCGATGACAATTGTATGGATTTTATTAATTTCACCGCAAATCGTGAGGCCGTCACAGCCGCTAAGCCGGAGACGGATCTCACCCTCAAGGGTGCAATAGAAAAAGGTTTGAAAGAAAAGGCGGCAGAAATAACGGCGGTGATGCTTTCCGACAATGCGCCGCTTGATATAGTCAATCTTCACGTTATCCCGGCACTCGATGAGGTCGGAAAAGGCTTCGAAGCAAAGAAGCTCTTTCTGCCACAGCTTCTTATGAGCGCAGAGGCAGCAAAGGCGGCGTTTGAGGTTATAAAATCTCATATGGCAACCGACGGCGAAAGCGTAAAAAAGGGCTCGGTCGTCATTGCCACTGTATACGGTGATATCCACGATATCGGCAAAAATATTGTAAAGCTGCTGCTTGAAAACTACGGCTACAATGTTATCGACCTCGGTAAAAATGTTCCTCCCGAGGACATTCTGGAGGCTGTTGTCAGGGAACACGCTCCGCTTGCGGGTCTCAGTGCGCTTATGACAACAACCGTCCCGGCAATGGAGGCTACGGTGAAGCTGCTCAACGAGAACGCTCCGTGGTGCAAAACCATTGTCGGCGGTGCGGTGCTGACGCAGGAATACGCCGATAAAATAGGCGCCGACAAGTATTCTGCCGACGCAATGGAAACCGTCCGCTATGCGGAAGAGGTTATAGGGTAATCATTTTAAGCGGCGGTGATCCGTCGCTTTTTTTGTGCAAGCCGGATCAAGCTACTCGGGAAAATCTCCTGTATAATTATCTCAACAGTTGAAAGAGGTGGCACAATGTACGACTGGTACAAAAACATTCAGACTATCGTTGACGAAATTGAACTTTGCATAAAAAGACGGGACGATGAAATGCCGCATCGGGCTATGAGCTTGACACTTCACAGGGCAGAGTTTTTTATTTCTACCACGACTGCAAGCGTTTCTGGAAATATATTCGTCCGGTACGCAAGGTGTAAAATATAAAATTGAGGCTGTCGCTCAAAAGCGGCAGCCCCTTTGTTTTATTTCTTTGCGGTAAAGAATATCCTCGGCATTTTAAGAATTATTGAGCCGTTCTCACGTCTCGGGAAATTTTCCGAAATTATCTCGCTTAGATCCGCAAGAAATCTCGGCTTTTCCTCATCGTTGAGCATATCGAGATACGGGCGTAGTCCGCTGCCCTTATACCATTCGATCACTCCGTCGTGCGATGAAACAGTATGGTAATACGTCGTTTCCCATATATTAAAATCCCTACTCAACCCGCTGAGAATGTCATAGTATTCCTCGGGGAAAAGATTGTGAAAATTATGAATTACCGAGAGCTTCTTCCACTCCCTCGTGTCCACCAAAAGATTCAGGAGACGGTAAAACGGCGCTTCCTGAATATACGGAATCTGCACCGCAAGAGTGCCGCCCTCACTGAGTTCGTCGAAAAATGCAGGAATCAGCTTCCTGTGATCGGGAATCCAGTGAATACAGGCGTTTGAAAAAACAAGGTCAAACTTTCCGCCGAGCTTGTCGAGATCATCGGGAACGGAGCTTTTCTCAAACTTCAGCTCGGGATAAGTCGCCCTCGCCTTTTCCAGCATATCCTCCGAATAATCAATGCCGAGAATCTCGGCCTCGCCGAAACGTTCCGCCAGCTTTTTGGTGCTGTTTCCGGGTCCGCAGCCGAGATCAAGAATACGGTTCGGTGAAATTGAGTCGAGACGACTAATAAGATCAGCGGACGGCTGAGTGCGTTCCGCTCCGAATTTCATATATTGATTTGAGTTCCAGTCAGACATAATCATTCCTCCTTCAGGCACTTCGTAAAGCATTGCCTTAAAATAACTATATCAAAAATGTCGAGAGTTATATCAGGTCATTTTTTCCTGCTTAACCTTGTGGTCGATTATGTGGCGGGAAGCAAGCTCACGGTGAACATCCTCAACAGATATGCCCATCTCAACCATAAGCACCATTGCGTGATACAGAAAATCGGAAAGCTCATATTTTACTTCTTCCGGGTTGGGATTCTTGGCGGCAATGACAACTTCTGTTGCCTCCTCTCCCACTTTCTTGAGAATCTTGTCTAATCCTTTATCGAACAGATAATTAGTGTAAGAACCTTCCTTTGGATGCTCCTTGCGGTTCCGGATCACATCATAATCCTCGGTCAGCACCGTCAGGCCGTAGGCCGCGATGAGCTCGGGAATGCCGTGGTTGATCTCAGGGTCAACGTGGT
>USJJ01000079.1 GCA_900554995.1 uncultured Ruminococcus sp.
TCCTGTGCAGCCGCTTCTGATGACACTGCCGCCGTGCGGTATTCCGCTGTGATTCTTTTTCAATTCGTCAAGCGAAATGAAATTAACCGTTGTATCGTAATCTGAAAAATAGTTTGGCATCGTCTTGATTTCATTCTCGATTCTCGCCTTGTCCGCTCCCTCTTCAACAACGACATAGCATTCTCTCGTGTGCTTTTCTCTCGTTGTGAGCTCGGGATTCTCGCCGTTTCTTACTCTCTCGACTGCGCTCTCAACCGGGACTGTGTACTGTCGTGCATCGACAACACCGTCGATTCTGCGGATTGCATCCGAATGTCCTTGGCTTACGCCTCTGCCCCAAAATGTGTAGTCCTTTCCGTTCGGGAGAACTGCATTCATATAAAGACGGTTGAGTGAGAACAGACCCGGATCCCAGCCGACGGAAATAATTGCGATGTTATTTCCCGCCTTTGCCTTTTCGTCAACAGTTGCGAAATGCTCGGGGATTTTTGCGTGGGTGTCAAAGCTGTCAATAACGCTGAAATGTTCTGCGATCATCGGAGTGGTGAGCGGAAGATCGGTTGCACTTCCGCCGCAGTTGACAATGACGTCGATTTTATCCTTAAATTCCGCTATTTTATCAAATTCGTGAACAGCCGCACCATCGGTTCTGATCTTTACCGATTCGGGATTTCTTCTTGTAAATACGGCGACGAGCTCCATATCGTGGGCGTTATTTACCGCCGCCTCAACTCCTCTGCCGAGGTTGCCGTAACCGGCAATTCCGATTCTTATCATATATATTATCCTTTCTCACGGAATAATTATTCTGTTACAATGCTGTTCATATCATAAAGTCCCGCAGGTTTACCGAGAATAAATCTCGCCGCCGAAATTCCGCCCTCCGCAAAGAGCGCTCTTGAGTGAGCCTCGTGCTTGAGGGTTATCGTCTGGCTGTCGGTTGATACATAAACCTCGTGGATCCCTACGATATTGCCACGCCTGACGGCGCTGATTCCTATCTCATCGGGCTCACGCTTGCCGTTGCCCGATCTGCCGAGTACAAATTTTGCCTTTTGACGGATCTTTTTAAGCTCCTTTGCAATCATAAGAGCCGTTCCGCTCGGGGCGTCCAGCTTGCGGTTGTGATGAGTTTCAACTATTTCAATATCCGCATCGGGCATTACCTCAGCCGCGCGCTTTGCAAGTTCAACAAGAAGTGCAACGCCGAGCGACATATTTGCCGAATGAAATACAGGGATTTTTTTCGCCGCATCGCTGATCATTTCAAGTTCTTCTTCGGTATGACCCGTGGTCGCAATGACGGTCGGTATATTTTTTCTCACGGCATAGTCAAGAAGCTCCGCCGTACCGAGGTGATTGGAAAAATCTATTATAACATCCGCATCGCCGTCAAAGTCATTGATATCACTGTAACAGCCGCTCTGATCCGCCATCTTATCACCCCTTGCGGCGATCTTCATATCCTGCGCCGCGTCGACGAGCTTTTCAACCTCACAGCCCATCCTGCCACAGGCGCCGTTAATCAAAACCTTAATCATACGTCAAGTCCCTGCTCTCTCATACGCTGAAGAAGAACAGCCTTGTGAGCGTCCTCCATCGGAGTAAGCGGAAGTCTGAGATAATCCTCACCGAAGCCCATAGCCGACATAGCTGCCTTAACGGGAATCGGATTAACCTCGGAGAAGAGAGCCTTGATAAGCGGGAAAAATCTGAACTGAAGATCAAGAGCGCCCTTTGTATCACCGTCAAAGAACTTCTTGCACATAAGTGAAGTCTCCTTCGGGAATACGTTTGAAAGCACGGAAATAACTCCCGAGCCGCCTACCGAAAGGAGAGGAACGATCTCGTCATCATTGCCCGAATAGAGGTCAAGTCTGTCGCCTACAATTGACATTGTTTCAACAATCTTTGCGATGTTGCCGTTTGCTTCCTTGATACCCTGAATCATCGGGTGATCAGCAAGGATTCCGTAGGTTGCAGGCTCGATATTAACGCCCGTTCTTGACGGAACATTGTAGAGAATGCACGGCTTTGTGCTTGCGTCGGCAAGAGCCGTATAAGACTTGATAAGTCCGTTCTGAGTAGCCTTGTTGTAATACGGCGTAACAACAAGAACCGCATCGTAGCCAAGCTCACAGGCACACTGAGTAAGGTCAATACCGTATGCGATATCATTCGAGCCTGTTCCGGCAATCATCGGGACTTTGCCGTTTGCTCTCTTAACCGCAAATTCAAGAGCCTCCCTGTGTTCCTTGTCGCTGAGGGTTGATCCCTCGCCCGAGGTTCCGCAGATTACAAGTCCGTCGATGCCAGACTCAATCTGCCAATCAATAAGTCTGCCGAAGTTTTCATAATCTACTCCGTCCTTTGTGAGCGGTGTGATAAGTGCCGTTGCTGCTCCTCTGAAAATACTGTTCTCTGTCATTTTAAACAACTCCTTATGTTATTTCTTAATGGCACGCTATTTTTGTAAAAAATAAAGGTAACCGAACTGCTTCGGCTACCTTACAACTTCCAATTGCTCTGATGTTCCTTTTTAACATCAAAGTGATTTAAGATAGCTCTCCGCAAAATAAGCGACAGTACGGCAGATATTATTCCGACATACCAGCACAGCCTTCAGCCTCGGCTGCCTTCGGCAACGGCTCCTTTCACCGATACCGTAAGTCCCGCTAAGACCTTAAATAGTATCTGCTACTGATAGCTCGATGCGCCTCTACCATTTTCGGATCCGTAGATCCGTATGTTTAATTTTTCACATAATAACATATTGATTCGCAAAAATCAAGAGTTTTTTTATTATAAATCAACTTTTTCGTATTTTTTTGCACATTGTATGTTTACAACAAAAAATGAGGCTGTAAATATTGCAATTCCAACAAAGAGTAAAGGCAGTTGAACAAGCTGTCCGTGCTTTCCCTCAAGATAATCGCCGACAACGGGCATATGATCCGCCGTCTCGGCAACAAGAACAAATACCGCTGTTGTGATTGATCCGAATACGAACGCTTTTCCAACCTTATAGGCTGTCTTGAAAAATTCATTCAGAAAGACCGCATTAAACAGAGAATACATTATCAGCGATAAGCCGAAGAACGCAACATTCGCTTCAATTCCGGCAAGATTTGAACCGTTTGGATTTATCGTCCGGCTGAAAATTGCAAACGGAACCGCAAACACAATGGACGCAGTTTCGATAATCCATACAAACGCCGTTTTTGCTTTAACGACTTCTTTCTTTGAAACGGGAAGTATCGCATTGAAATAAGCGTCCCTGTTCTCCCTGCCATTCATAAAACCGAAAAATATTCCGAGTGTTGCATAGAAAAATGCCACATAATAAATATAATTCGGTATGATCAGCATTATGCCGAAAAAAGTGAAAACGAACGTCATCGGATGCGCCGTGAGCAAAAATTCCTTTTTAATCAAACATTTTGTCATCGTAATCCGTCCTTTCCAGGCTGACAATAATTTCCTCGAGTGTCGGCTTTCCGTCCTCTTTCAGATATGAATATTTTTCAATCATATCCGCAACCGGCAACGACTCCGCAATTTCTCCGTTATGGATATATGTAACGTGGGTTGCGCACTTTTCAATATCGGAAATAATATGAGTTGAGAAAAAAATTGCTCGCTCACCGCTCTTGACAAGGCTTTTAAAAAGATTGCATATATCGTCACGTGAAACGGGATCAAGTCCGCTTGTCGGCTCGTCAAAAATCAGCAGCTTTGCACCGTGCGAAAGAGCAAGGGCAATCATAAATTTGATCCTCATTCCCGTCGAAAGCTCGTCGGCGGTTTTCCTGTCATCAATCGAAAACAGCTTTATATATTTCGCATACTTTTCCTCGTCCCAGCTGTTTTTGTAAAAATCCCTCACAGCATTTTTGATAACAAACAGCTTTTTCTTGGGATAAAAATCTATGCCGCCGAGAACAACACCGATATTTTTCTTGCATTCGGTCTCGTTTTCGGCAACGTTCATTCCGAGGATCTCCGCACTGCCCGAATCGCCGTGTATCATATTGAGCATTGCTTTTATCGTGGTGCTTTTACCTGCTCCGTTTCTTCCGACAAAGCCCATTATCTGCCCGCTTTCTACTGTGAATGATACATTTTTCAGCATAAACTCGGGATATTTCTTGCAAAGTCCGTTAACCGTTAGAATTTGCATTCTCCTCAACCCCTTTTACAATGGATTTAACAATTTCGTTCAGGCATTCTCCGCGCTGGAGCGCAATCCCCCTGTTCTTATCGGCAAGCAGGACAAGTGAATCGCCTGATTTGAGATTGAACATATCCCTGACCTCTTTCGGAATGACGATCTGACCCTTCGGTCCGATTTTTACCGTTGCAATAAAAGTGTTATCCATATTTTCATCTCCGTATAATTAGTATTACTTTTCCTACTTATTATACCTCTTGCACATCTTTTGTCAATGTTTTTTCGGAATATTTAAGATATTAAATGACAAAACTATTTTTGAAGAAAATTTGGAGGAGATAAAATGAATAACAAACAGGGAAAAGAAAGCAAGCTGTTAAAATCAAAATTTTTCTATGCGGTGGTAATGTCGCTCGTCATTGCAATCGTCGGCGTTGCGTCGGTAATATATAATCTGTCGAAAATCCGTAACGTCGTCCCCGACGACGGAAACGCCGGTTTTTATTCCGTTACAACACAGAGTACAACGTCGGGACGTCAGGCGAATGTTCCTGCAACGGGTGTGCCCGATAACCGAGACAAGACTGCTTCCTCCGTAGAAAAATCAACCGAAAATGACCTCAACCGCCCATATACCGGGAAGTATCTTCTTCCGCTTAATTCAAAGGTGAGCAAGAGTTACAGCGACGGGAATATGGTTCTTTCAGAAACTATGGGCGACTGGCGTGTTCACGACGGAATTGATATCAGCGGCAATATCGGCGACAACGCTGTTGCAATCAACGACGGTAACGTTACGGCGGTATATAACGATCCTCTCTGGGGAGACGTTATAGAGATAAAGCACGGCAACGGACTGACAGCGAAATACTGCGGCGTTAAATCCACACTTCAGAAAGACGCCAAGGTCAAGCAGGGTCAAATAATCGGCACCGTGACGGAAATTCCGGCGGAAAAAGCCGACGGAGTTCACATCCACCTTGAAATCACTGTAGAGGATAAAACCGTCGACCCCGTAAAAGCCCTCAACCTTATGTCCGACAATACTACGGCGGAATAAAGGAACGCAAAAAAGTTCATATGTCGCAAAAGAGCATTGCACTCTGTGGCTGAGATTTTAATAATCCTTTCGCAAAGTGCGATGCTCTAAGTATAGCAAAATATTTTTGAAAACTTCCGCGAGGACACCGCAGTTATATAAAAAACAAAGTTCGAAAGCATAACTTCCGAACTTTGAAAAATTTTGAAATTTTATCTCTTGGGTAAGTGAGATTATCTCTTGCTGAACTGTCGCAGCGTTAAGAAAACAGTCCTGTGGACTGTTTTTAGCCTGCGACCGCAGCGGCTATGCCGCGAGGACACCGTAGTTACAAAAAACAAAGTCCGAAAGCATAACTTCCGAACTTTGGAAAATTTTGAAATTTTATCTCTTGCTGAACTGCGGTGCACGACGAGCGCCTTTGAGACCGTACTTCTTTCTTTCCTTCATTCTCGGGTCACGAGTGAGGAATCCTGCCTTCTTGAGAACTGAACGAAGTGACTCGTCATACTGAAGAAGAGCTCTTGAAAGACCGTGACGGATAGCACCGGCCTGACCTGTTACGCCGCCGCCGTTAACACGGCAAACGATATCGAACTTCTCGGTTGTGCCTGTGAGCTCGAGAGGCTGACGAACGATAAGCTTGAGTGTCTCAAGTCCGAAATAATCATCAATGTCTCTGTCGTTGATGGTTACCTTGCCCGTACCTGCGTAAACACGAACACGAGCTACTGATTTCTTTCTGCGGCCTGTGCCGTAGAAATATGGATTAGAATCGTACATTATTGTTGCCTCCCTTCATTAAAATGCCCACTCTTCGGGCTTCTGTGCAGCGTGCTTATGATCTGCGCCTGCATATACACGAAGTCTTGTGAGTGCTTCACGACCGATTGTTGTATCGGGGATCATACCCTTAACAGCCTTCTCAACAGCAAAAGTCGGCTTTGTACGCATAAGAGTGCTGTACTTAACCTTCTTCATATTGCCGATGTAACCGGTGTGATGATAATACATTTTCTGATCGAGCTTGTTGCCTGTGAGAACAACCTTATCGCAGTTGATAACGATAACATGGTCACCACAGTCTACATGTGGTGTATAAGTTGTCTTAAGCTTACCGCGAAGAAGGTCAGCAGCCTGAACAGCAACGCGTCCGAGTGGCTTACCAGCAGCATCAATGATGTA
>USJJ01000080.1 GCA_900554995.1 uncultured Ruminococcus sp.
AGCAGAGCGGAAACCTCGCTGCCTGCCTGTGTGAATCTGAAAATATTGTCGATGAAAAGAAGAACGTCCTGTTTCTCCTCGTCACGGAAATACTCAGCCATTGTCAGACCCGAAAGTCCGACTCTCATTCTCGCTCCCGGCGGCTCATTCATCTGACCGTAGACAAGTGCGGTCTTGTTAAGAACGCCGGACTCTTTCATTTCGTTGTAAAGGTCATTGCCCTCACGTGTTCTCTCGCCGACGCCCGTGAAAACTGATATGCCGCCGTGCTGCTTTGCGATATTGTTGATAAGCTCCATAATAAGGACCGTCTTGCCGACGCCTGCGCCGCCGAACAGACCGATCTTGCCGCCCTTTGAATACGGGCAGATGAGGTCGATAACCTTGATACCCGTTTCAAGGATCTCGGTCGAGGTTGAAAGCTCGTCGTAGCTCGGCGCCGGGCGGTGAATGTTCCAGCGCTCCTTGGTCTTTGGAGTCGGCTCGTTATCTACCGCCTCGCCGAGAACGTTGAAAATTCTGCCGAGGGTCTCCCTGCCGACAGGCACGCTGATTGCGTGTCCCGTGTCCGTAACCGCTGCGCCCCTCGTCAAGCCGTCGGTCGAAGCCATAGCGATACAGCGAACAGTGTTGTCGCCGATATGCTGAGCAACCTCAACGGTAAGGGTTCTGTCGCCTATCGGAACCGTCAGCGCATTGTTGATCTCGGGCAGATTGCCCTCGTCAAAACGAACGTCGACAACTGGTCCCATAACCTGAGCAACGCTTCCTATATTTGAATTATTCAATAAAATCACTCCTTAGATTATCCGATCGGTTATGATCCGCTTCCTGCGATAATCTCCGTAATCTCCTGTGTAATGGCGCCCTGCCTTGCACGGTTATATTGCAGGCGAAGGTCGTCAATCATCTGCTGTGCGTTCTTTCCTGCGGCGTCCATCGCAGTTCTTCTTGCCACAACCTCGCAGGCGTAGCTTTCACGGACTGCGCCGAAAATTACTCCCGTGACATACTCGGGAACCGCAGTGTCAAGGATATATTCCTCGTTCGGTTCAAAAACCGTTCCCGCCGCAGACTCCGCCTCTTTCTTTTCAAGGGGGAGAATCCACTGTGTGAACGCCTCCTGGGTCATCATCGAAACATAGCGTGTGCTTATAATTCCGAGCCTGCCGAACTCGCCGTTTTTGAACTCGGTGCAAAGCCGCTTTGCAAGATCATAGGCTTGAGAAGCGGAGAAAAGCTCCGATGAATTTTGCTCCGCCGAAAATCTTTCGCAGGCACGCTTGCCGATCGGAATAAACTCGGCGTCGGGATAATTCGCCGCCTCACGGAAAACATTGGCATTATATCCGCCTGCAAGTCCCCTGTCGCCCGCAATAACGATAATTTTCACCCTATCGCTCGAATTGCCTGCGATGAACGGACTTTTTTTACACTCCGAGCAAGCGGAAAGCTGACCGACAATTGCGCCGAGAGCCGAGGAATAATCACGGCTTTTCAGCATTGCCGCCGTTGCGCCTCTGATCTTTGAGGATGCGACGAGACCCATTGCCTTGGTGAGGTGAAGCGTTGAATCAACGCTTTTGATACGAATCCTGAGGGATTTGATATCGGCTCCCATTCACCTCTGCATTTCCTTGAGAGTTTTTTCGATCTCGTCAATATCGCACTGCTCATAGAATCCCGATTCAAGACGGTTAAGCAGATCCTGCTTCTCGCTCTCGAGCTTCTCGTAAAGCTCTTCCTCGTAATTTTTAACATCCTTAACCTCAACGCTGTCAAGGTATCCGTTGATAACCGCATAGATTATTACAATCTGACAGCCCGCTCTGAGGGGATGGTTTCTGTCCTGCTTGAGTACCTCAACGATTCTTTCGCCGAGGGCAAGTCTTTTCTTTGTATCTGCGTCAAGGTCACTGCCGAACTGAGCAAACGATTTAAGCTCAAGATACTGAGAATAGAGGAGCTTCAGCTCACCCGAGACCTTTTTCATACCCTTAAGCTGAGCCGAACCGCCGACTCGGCTGACCGAGATACCGGGGTTGATAGCCGGCATAATACCCGAATGGAAAAGCTCGGTTTCAAGGAATATCTGACCGTCCGTGATTGAAATAACGTTGGTCGGAATGTAAGCCGAAACGTCGCCTGCCTGCGTTTCTATAAGCGGCAGAGCCGTTATTGAGCCTCCGCCGTATTCGTCCGCAACGCAAGCCGAACGCTCAAGAAGCCTTGAGTGGAGATAGAAAACGTCTCCCGGATAAGCCTCACGTCCGGGCGGACGGCGAATAAGCAGGGAAAGTGCACGGTAAGCCACCGCGTGCTTGCTCAAATCATCATATACAATGAGGACATCTCTGCCCTTTTCTCTGAAATACTCCGCCATTGCACAGCCCGAATACGGTGCGATATACTGCACGGGTGCGCTCTCGGAAGCCGATGCGGAAACTATAATCGTATATTCCATTGCTCCGGCTCTTTGAAGATTCTGCGCAAGCTGAACAACGGAAGTGTTCTTCTGACCGATTGCGACATAGATGCAGATAACATCCTTGCCCTTCTGGTTGATAATCGTGTCAACGGCGATCTCGGACTTACCCGTCTGACGGTCGCCGATTATAAGCTCACGCTGTCCTCTGCCGATCGGGATCATACTGTCGATCGCCTTGATGCCTGTCTGGAGAGGTACGCTGACGCTCTTTCTCTGAATGATACCGGGCGCCTCGGACTCGATCGGATGGGTTGCCTTGCAGTTGATCTCGCCCTTTCCGTCGATCGGCGCACCGAGTGCGTTAACGACTCTGCCGAGGAGCTCCTCGCCGACGGGAACGGAAAGAACCCTGCCCGTTCTTCGAACCTTTGAGCCCTCCTTGATCTTATCCGTCTCCGACATAATTGCAACGGAAACAGTCTCCTCCTCGAGGTTCTGCGCAAGTCCGAAGCTGCCGTCCTCAAACTCAAGCAGCTCGCTTGCCATACAGTTGCGAAGTCCGTAAACCTTTGCGATACCGTCGCCGACAAGGATAACCGTACCCGTCTCCGCCATTTCTATTTTTGACTTATAATTTTTAATTTGTTCTTTGATTATGTTGCTGATTTCTTCAGGTCTGGCGTTCACCTATACATCGCTCCCTTCAATTCATGCAACTTCTGTTTAACACTGCCGTCGATAACCTTGCCGTCTACCGTGACCTTCACGCCGCCGATAAGGGATTTATCAACCGAACAGTCAAGCTCAACCCTGTGACCGCAGAGCTTTTCGAGCTTTTCTCTGAGCGCGGTTTTCTCGCCGTCGGTCATTTCGACCGCACTGACAACCGCCGCAACCGACAAGCCGTCGGCAGCGTCGCTCAGCTTTTTATAATCCTCAATACAGTCCTTCAGTGTGCGGATGCGTCCCCTGTCGCACAAGATGCAGAGGAACGACACCACGGTTTCGGGAATGCTTTCGCCGAAAGCCGCCTCAATCGCCGCCACACGCTCCTGCTTCGGAATATCGGGAGAAGCAAGGAAATCAATGTATTCCGGATTTTCATTCATCAATTCAAGGACGGTATCAAGCGCCTTTGCATATTCACAGACGCTCCCCGTCTCCATCGCCAGCGCAAAAAGCGCCTCGGCGTATTCACTGCTTATCTGAGCCATCGCCGTCACCTATCCCCTCTATGAAAGAGTCGATAAATTTCCGCTGATCGTCCGTATCAATCTCACGCTCGAGCATTTTCTCGGCAACAAGAGTTGAAACATCGGCGATCTCGTGCCTGATATCGTCGGCAGCCTTTTTCTTTTCAAGCTCAATCTCACTCTGAGCCTGACGGATCATTCCGTCCGCCTTTTCCTTTGCATCGGAGATAATTTTTTCACTTCTTCTGTCCGCCCTCACGGTGGCGTCTCTGATCATTTCGTCCGTTTCCGCCTTGACCGTTTGGAGCTTGTCCTCATACGTCTTTTTATCGGCAAGTGCGGAATCCTCCGCCTCCTGCGCTCTTTCGTACTGTGCGTCAACATTAGCCTTGCGCTTGTCAACGAACCTGCGCACACGGGCATAAAGAAACTTCTTGAACAAAAGGAAAATTATCAGAAGATTGCAAAGAGAGATCAAAATCTGCCATATATTTATTGATATGACATCAAGATTCTGCATTACAAATTCACTCCAGACAAAATCAGATTAAGCTCATAAGAATATCAACAAGTCTGCTCGGTGCAACGAAAATAAGAAGAATTGCAATAACAAGAGCATAAAGACCCGTTGTCTCAGCGATAGCGCAGCCCATAATCATCGTTGTGGTAACGTTACTCTTGCTTTCGGGCTGACGGCCGATTGCCTCACAAGCCTTTGCAACTGCGTTACCTTCACCGATACCGGGGCCGATACCTGCGATCATTGCCATACCTGCGCCGAGAGCGCAGCATCCGAGAATAATTCCGATTGCGATTGCTGTCATAATAATAACCTCCGTTTATTTTAAGCAGCCTTTTGTTTTGCCGCTTTTTTCTGTTTTTTCTTTTCTCTCCGCTTCTGCCACTCCTCAATCGGGAACGCACCCGAGACATAGATCATAGTCAGCATTGCGAAAATGAAAGCCTGCATACATCCGCTGAAAATGTCGAAATACAGCGACAAAACAGCGGGAAGTCCGATCTGGAACAGCGGGAACTCGCCGAGCTTGCCCGGGATCCAACCGAGAATAAGGTGAGATACGCTTTGCAGTCCCACAGCCACGAGAGCGGAAATGACCGAACCCGAAAGCACGTTGCCGTAATGACGGAACGACATCGAAACGGGTGTTGCAAATTCGCTGATAACGTTAAACGGCGTCAGCACGGGAACGGGCTCTGTGAAGCTCTTGAGATAATTGAGAAATCCGCCCTTGAGCTTGTAGTACGTGATCAGTATAAATACTATCACCGCCCAGCCGGCAACAACATTGATATCCGAGGTCGGCGGAAAAATTCCGAGCATCGAAGAGAGGCTTGAGAACGCCGAAAGCGCCATAATTCCGCAGACGAACGGAGAAAACTCCTTGAAATATTCACCCATATTGTCCATTACAAGGTCATCGGTCTTTTCGACTATCCATTCCGCTATCGCCTGCCGCTTTGATTCGCATTTTTCGGTCAAGCCGTGCGTGAAGAACAGGCAGAGGAAGAAAAGAGAGATCATAATCAGCCACGTGTTCACCTGACTTTCGGTGATCGGGAGATCCTGTATCGGCATATGGATTGTGAAGAAGATTCTTGCGCCGGCGATTGCGACCCCGTCCGAGGCGGGCTTTGTCATAACCTGAATCGCCATTGCGCCGACAAGCGGCAGAATCATCATAAGTATCAGCAAGGCGTCAACGAGCTTGAAGCCTATGCTTTTTCTATTCATTCGGCAACACCTCCGTGAATTAATCGTTTTGCTTGAAAAGCGGTCTGAAGAGAATTGCGATCCTCGGGAAGAGGAGCGGCAAAAGCACTGCAATCGGGTTGAAGCACTTAAAGATACAGCCCACTGCCGCAAAAGCGACGAGCATCAGGGTTCTGAGTGACTGCGAGAGCTTCACCTTTTTCTTTGCTTCCTTTTCTTCGAGCAGAACCGCCTTCTGAACCGTGTAGCCCATCAGGAAAAAGTTTAGCACAGCCGCGGTAAAGCCGAGCAGATTGCCGAGTACAACCTTGTAGCTCCAGTAACCGAGAAGCAAGAATACAAGCTCCATCACCGCACTGAAAATCAGCGTAAAAGCGGCAATGAAAAGCGTTTCTTTTTTTACGGTGGCATCAATCTTTTGCACCTGCTGCACCTCCCATAAATTCCGTTACAGATAATTCGCTTACCTAATTTGAAATTATAACATATCTTTTCAATAAAGTCCACTAAATAATAATCAACTTTTGTTAACATTAAGACAATAGCATACTTTTGTTAAAAACGTCAAATATCGCAAAAAACGGACCGTGCCTATTGGGGTACAGTCCGTTTCTTTTACAATATGTTTATGCCTTGAGCGCTCTCTCAAGCCAGATTGTTCCGATATCCATCGCATTGTAAAGTCCGTGCTTTTCGCTCTTCTTCACTATGCGCTCCTTCGGGCGGCAATCGGGATCGGTATTGAGAAGCTGGATAAGAACCTTGTCCGGAACCTCAACATCGCCCTGCATTTTCTTGCTTGCGATCTGGATCATAATAACATAGGGATCGTTCATATTGCCGTAGTAGATCGTGTTTCCGCAGCGCACAAGAGGCTTGCCTCTGTATGTGAGGAACTGATCTCCCTTTTTCTTAACTGCCATTTATATCAGCCTTTCTTAATCTTTAAGATAGTTTTTAACCAAGGACTGGAGCAACTCGT
>USJJ01000081.1 GCA_900554995.1 uncultured Ruminococcus sp.
AATCAATGGTGTTTACCCAAGCCTCGCCCTGATCAGCAGCAGTAGCAGTAACATTAACCGCATAATTACCATCGGCAGTACCATCAGCTATTTTAACGCTGAAAGTAAGCGTGAGCGAAGGAGTATGCTCATCATATGTATTATCGGATTTAACAAAGTTAAGAATATTAACATCTTCAACAGTAGTTACACCTGTGTTTGTGTCAATGCTCTTTTTGAACTGGAAGTTTTCGCCTTCGGCAACATCAGTATCAAATTTGACCGGCTTATCACGTGTAACATCATACATAGATACAACCGTAAGTTCCTTAGCAAATGTGAACTTAACATGGTGTGCACAAATGCCTTCAATGTTTTGCAGCTTAGCGGTTACGGTTACGGTTTCGCCCGCTTTGCCTTCTGCTCCTACCATTTCATAAATGGGGGTGGTTGTCTCGTCTGCGGCTGATACGGTCAGGCAACCTACGAGTGCGGTTAAGCAAAGGGCTGCCGAAAGTACAAGCGCAAGAGACTTTTTGAAAATCTTTTCCATATCTTTTCTCCTAACCGGCTTTCGCCATAAATATTTATACGCCGCCTTTCGGCGCCGCTTACCGCAAGCGGCAATGCCACGTTCAGCCACTAACGATTTTCTTCATTTTATCATTAAAATAAATCTTTGTCAAGTCTTTAGGAGGTTAATAACCGGTCTGCGGCGGCTAAATATTCCGTCCCCTTTTTGTGCAAATAGACAAATGGCACTACCGGTTGTTTAATATGTTTTATAATATGTATAAGGAGCACAAAATATCGTAGGCTGACGAGAACTGAAAAGCCCGAAACGAATATTCTTGTCTCTTTGTATACAATTATATATTTGCTACAATAAAAAGTCAAGCATTTTTCATCGTCATTTTTCACCAACATTTGGCAATTTAGACGTTAGATATTAGATATTAGACAGCGGCGTTGCCGCTTATAGGCTCCCTCTGACGAGGGTTGCTCCAAGGTGTGTACAAACCAAAGGCTCCCCTCTGTTTCGGCTTTGCCGAAACAGAGGGGAGCTGTCACGTTAGTGACTGAGGGGTATTTTTTGGTTTACAACAATCCCTCAGTCAAAACCTGCGGTTTTGCCAGCCACTGACAGTGGCGGTCCCCTTTTGTCGCTGCGCGACATTTCCCCCGCACTGCGGGGACATTCTTCCCTTTAGGCAAGGGAGCCTTTTTTAGCTTTAGCGTAAATTGATAATTTCACTTTGCTTTTGCCTTAATGTGCTCTTTTAAAATAATGTTGATATATTGCGATAACGAGCGGTCGTCCTGCTCTGCTTCTTCCCGTATTATTTCTAAAATATCGCTGTCTATTGTAATACTTATTTTTTCCTTTAACGGTCTCATAATATCACCCGAGTTTATCTAATCATTTGCTCGACAAATGCCGTAAGAGTTTCGGTTTGCTTTGCATCTAACTTTTTAAGCTTTTTAATAAGCTCGTTTAACTGCGCGGGATTAGCCGACTCGGTTTCAAAAAACTCCGCAGGCGTTATTTTAAGGTAATCGCAAATATTGAAAAAGCTTGAAAGTGACGGTTTTCCTCTGCCGTTTTCAATATTGTTAATATAACAAGCGTTTTGCCCCAACGACAAAGACATTTCTCTTGCGGAAACACCGCAGTTTTCTCTCAATTCCGTTAATCTTTTTCTGAAACTAATTTCGTTCAAGAATATCACCTATTCGTTTTTTGTTATATTATAAGCGACACTTTGATTGATAATTATATCTATTATCCAATATTTATATTGATATATCTATTTATATTCGCTATAATTGAAAATATACTGTTTTGAAAACGTAATAAGGAGATTGAAAATATGTTTTTTGATAAACGTCCGACCAAGTATGTTTTAATAGCAGGGTGCAGAAGCTTTGAGGATTACAGCGTTGCAAAGAAATATATTGATATGTGTCTTAAAAATATTCGTAAGGAATATAAAATTATAATTATTTCAGGCGGTGCAAAGGGTGCCGATAAGCTGGGCGAGCGTTATGCGCACGAAAACAGAATGAAGTGTATATATTATTATCCCGATTGGGAAAGGTACGGAAAAAGCGCGGGACCGCGGCGCAATTCGGAAATGGTGAAAAAAGCCGATTATGTGATTTGCTTTTGGGACGGAAAAAGCAGAGGAACAAGGTCAACCGTAGATTTTACCAAACAAATGAAAAAGCCGCTGAGAATTAAATATATTATTTAATAAATTGCCTATTTAATTCCTTTCAAAGTTGTGTTATAATAAACTTTGAATATTTATAGATGGGATAAAGCTAATGGAAAACAGTAACATAATATGCGGCAGAAACCCAGTGCTTGAGGCTTTGCGCTCGGGCAGGGAGATAGACCGCCTTTTGGTAGCCCACGGCACGGGCGGCGGCTCTGTTACGGCGATAATAGCAAAATGCCGCGCTAAAGGCATACTTATAAAGGAAATAAGCCCGCAAAAGCTGGATTATTACTGCGGCGGTGCAAACCACCAGGGCGTGGCGGTAATGTTTGCCTCGCAGGAGTACGCTACAGTGGAGGATATGTTTGCGCTGGCGGAAACGCGCGGCGAAAAGCCCTTTTTAATAATTTGCGATGAAATTGAAGACCCGCACAACCTCGGCGCGATTATAAGAACCGCCGAGGCAACGGGCGTTCACGGAGTGATAATTCCCGAGCGCCGAAGCGCTTCGCTCAATGCTACGGTTGCAAAAGCTGCCTGCGGTGCGCTTGAATATGTGCCGGTAGCAAGGGTCACGAATATTGCAAACACAATTGACGCGCTGAAAGAACGCGGCGTGTGGGTTTTCGGTGCCGATATGGACGGCGACGATTACACAAGAACGGATTTTGATACCCCATGCGCGCTGGTTATAGGCAACGAGGGCAAGGGAATAGGCGCGCTTACCGCCAAAAAATGCGATGCGGTTATAAGCCTGCCCATGTGCGGCAAAATAAATTCGCTCAATGCCTCCGTTGCGGCGGGAGTGCTTATGTATGAGGTCGCAAGACAGCGGTCGGGAATTAAAGCTAAGGGGTGAGAACCTTGTCAGAACTGACGAACGAACAACTTATGGAGCTGATCGAAAGCATCAAGGAAAAGAACGGTGGAGAGACCAATGCAAGAAATTGGTCAAAGGAGGATATTGACCGTCTGCTTGAGCTTACCGACAGGGGCAAACAGCTCGAGGAGCTGGAACATAATGAGGACGAAAACAAAGCGGAAGAGAAAGTCGTTTCCGAAGAAAATTCAAACGATTATGCGGAACCCGAGGCACAGGAAATTTCAGACGGGGAATCCGATGATGAGGAACTTGATGACGCTGTAAAGTTTTTGACCGAGGAAGAAAAAGACGACATTGACGTAAAAACTTTTGATATTGCACAGGAGCACAAAGAAGAGACGGACGAAAGACTGCGTTCGATAATGAACGATACCGCACCGACGAAAAAGAAAAAAACTCTCGGCTCTGCAAAAAAAAGCTTTTCTTCTTTTGTAAAGAAAATAAAAAATTCCGGAGAAAAATTTTTTGAATCTTTAAAGAATAATTCATCAAAAACCGAGGAAGAAAATGAGACGGATGATGAATTTATTCCCGAAGAAAATTCAAACGATCAGGCGGACGATTTTTCCGAAGAGCTTGAGGAAAAGACAAAGCAAATTCCGTCGCTTGAGCAGACAAAAAATATCTGCATCGAAAAGCCGGGTATTGTTGTGAAGAAAGGCGAAGCGCAGGAGGACCTTGAAGGAGCTCCGATAATTATGTCTGCGGACGATGCGCTTGAGGGCGACAAAGCCGATGAAAATTCCGTAAAAAACGAAAGTGATTTTAAAAATAAAATTCGTACCGCCGAACTTGACGGACAGATTGTTTTCAACGGAATGGACACCGAGGATGATATTCCCGACCAGATCGACGAGAGTGAAGCGGAAAAGGAGCTCTTTGAAAAAAGAAAAGAAAAAATAAGCAAGTTCACTTTGCTTGACAATGATGAAAACGGAGATCCCTACGGACTTGATCCCGAAAGCAACAAGATAGGCGAGCTCTTTGCCTCTAACGAGGAAAGACCGAGAAGAAAGGAAACCGAGAGCTTTGTCGGAATCGAATATTCACAGACAAAGGATTCACGCCGTGTAATAAGATATCTTAATACACAAAAGAAAAAATCACTCAACAAAATTGTCGGACTCGGAGTGATTCTTGCCCTGACCGTTTTTGTCAGCATCTTTTCGGCGTCGTCAACGACGATTGCGGGCGACAGAATTTTGACTATATTTTCAAATTTTGTTCTGCTCTGTCTCGGACTTGTTGTTGCAAGCCAGACAATAGTAGGCAGCTTTGAGATGCTCAAAAGAAAAAAGATAAACATCAACACAATGATTTCAATCTCCGCAATTTTGTGCTTTTTCCAGAATCTTTTGATGCTGATTTTTTATTTCGCCGATTCAAATACGGTAAGCGTATTTTCGGGCGCAGGAATTGTTCTGCTGCTGACGAGCGAGGTGAATAATTACATCGTCCATTCCAGAACGGTTGACGCAATGGAAATGTGCACGGGCGACAATAAGGACAAGCTGTACAGCATAGAGGGTATTTCCGATGATAAGGATGCGGTCGAGCTTGCGAAAAGCGTTAAGAGCACGAACAGTCCGAGAATCAGATTTTCCTGCAAAACAAAATTTCCCGCTCATCTTATCGAGCTTTGTATGAGCGAGACCTCGGCGGATAGGCTGACAAAAATTTTGCTGCCGCTTGCCGCGCTTTTTGCACTGATAAATCTTATTATCGCTTGGGCGGTAAAGAGAGATTTTGCGACGGGCTTTGCCGCATTTACGATCACCTTTGCAATGTGCGTTCCGGCATATGCCTCGTTGCTTTATGAGCTCCCGCTGAGCAGAATCAATCATAAGTTCAACAAGGACGGCGGAATGATTTCCTGTCAGGATGCCGTCAACGAACTTTGCCGAACGAATGTAATCATTATTGACAGTAAGGATCTTTTCGATCAGAAAGCGTGCACGATGCACGGCTTTAAGGACTTCAAAAATGTTCGTATCGACGACGCTATGCTCTATGCCGCCGCTATGGTTATTCGATCGGGAGGACCGCTCACGGGCGTGTTTGATCAGGTCGTTGTCAACCGACGGGATCTTCTCCCTGCGGTCAAGAGTTTCAGCTATGAGGAAAAACAGGGAATTTCGGGTTGGATTTTCGGCCAGAAGGTTGTGCTCGGAAATCGAATGATGATGGTGAATCACAATATCGAAATTCCCGAAACCGTTGATGAGGATAAATATCTTATCGCAGGTCATGAGGTTATGTATCTCGGCATTGCTCATAAGCTGGCAGCGATGATCGTTGTCGACTATGCGCCGAACGAGCAGATCAGGCCGTATCTCCAAAAGCTGCGTGACAGCGGCGTCGGAATACTTGTCAGAAACTGCGATCCGAATGTCAACGAAGCGATGATTTCAAGCTGTTATGATATGCGGCTTAACAATATTAAAATTCTGAACTCATCGTCAGGCAGAATTTTCAAAAAATATAAGTCAAGACCGAAGATGTCGGCAAGGGCGAACGCAATACACGACGGAACGCCGTATACGTTTATGAAGAGTCTTTGCCTTGCCTCGTCGCTCAGACAGATGTTCAAGGTGTCGGGACTTTTGACGATGCTCGGAATGCTGATGGGATTTGTGATTGTTCTCATTTTTTCGGCGATGAACGTTATCTGCGATCTGCCGGAGATATTCGTTCTGTTGATGCAGATTCTTGTGACGTTCGGTTTTATCGGAGTTGTCCGTATCGCAAGCTACGGAACATCATCCAAAGAGTAAATCAAAGGCAATATCGCACAGATTGCCTAAAAATATTTTGGTAACCACCGATGGTATCGAAGCGTGATTATCGGTGGTTGCTTTGTTTTTGAGAGGAGAATTTTTATGATTAAGTTCGGCGTTATAGGATCGGGGTGGATTGCCGAAGAGTTTGTGAAGGGTGCCGCGCTTGTTGAAGGCTTTGTCTTTTCGGCGATGTATTCAAGAACCTTTGAAAAAGGAAAAGAGTTTGCCGACAAATTTGGAGGAGCCGAGGTATATACGGATCTTAATGATTTTGCAAAGAGCGACATCGACGCTGTGTATATTGCAAGTCCCAATTCCTTGCATTATGCGCAAAGCAAGCTGATGCTTCAAAACGGAAAGCACGTTCTTTGCGAGAAGCCGATCACAATAACTCCAGAGGAGTTCGTTGAGCTTAATTCAATTGCAAACGAAAAAAATCTTGTTTACACCGAAGCGATAATG
>USJJ01000082.1 GCA_900554995.1 uncultured Ruminococcus sp.
AGAAAATACCGGAACAGACCTTTGATGAATATCTTGCAGAGCTTCACAAGGACGATAACGGCTCAAAAACGGTTGCACTTCTTCCTCTCGGTGATTTTTACGAAGCATATAACGAAGATGCTGAAAATATTGCACGGGAGCTTGATATTGCTTCAGCGCCGAAAATCATTGACGGCAAACGATATATAATATCCGGCTTTCCGAAACACGCTCTTGAAAAGTATGTAGACACTCTTACCTACAAGGGCTATGATGTTGTAATTGCAGATGAAAACAAAAAGTCGTACAGAATACTGTCGGCAGATAAGGCTGTACCTGAGCAATCCGAAGCACAGCAAACCGAGCCGGAGCAATCCGAGCAAAGAACTGATGCTGTTGAAAGTCTTGTCGGAACTGAACTCACCATTGACGACCGAAAATTTATTGTTGACAGCATTAACACTGATTTTAACAGTGCGTCACTCCGTGACATCACTTTCCAAAACGGCACAGGCTTTCCCATATTCCGCAGTGAGAGCATTGACTTTGTTAAGTGTATCGTTGCCGAACAGGAAAAGCCGCAGATAACGGCAGAGTTTCAAAAGGCAAAGCCGCAGAAGGTACAGAATATCGTTGTATATCCCGAAATACCCATTTCCGAGCGTCACAATTTTCAAATATCAAATGACGAACTCGGATACGGAACACCGAAAGAAAAATTCAGACGGAATGTAGAAGCCGTAAACCTTTTGCACGAGCTTGAATTTGACCACAGGCTTGCTACACCCGAAGAACAGGAGATTTTATCACAATATGTCGGCTGGGGCGGTCTTGCTGACGCATTTGACGAAACAAAATCAAATTGGGCGGACGAATACAAGGAACTTATCGTCACACTTTCGCCCGAAGAATATGAACAAGCAAGAGCGTCTACCCTTACGGCACACTTTACTCCGCCTGTTGTAATCAAGGCAATGTATAAGGCACTTTCCAATATGGGATTTACACAGGGCAACATTTTGGAGCCGTCCTGCGGTATCGGCAACTTTATGGGGCTTATGCCGGACAGTATGAGAGAAAGCAAAATGTACGGCGTGGAGCTTGACAGCATCACAGGCAGAATTGCACAGCAGCTTTATCAGAAAAATTCCGTTGTCATACAAGGCTTTGAGGACTCGGCACTTCCCGACAGCTTTTTCGATATAGCCATCGGCAATCCTGCTGTTATTTATGGACTAACAGCCTAAAAACCTTGATATTATGCGATTTTTGGCTACTTTGAGCCGATGTTTTTTAAAACAATTTAATAAAAAAATCTAAAAGCGTGTTTACTTTGCTCATTGCGAGCTAATGTGGACACGCTTTTTTGTTGCCCGATTTCGGGACGGAGGTAAAAAAATGTACGATAAAAATTATGAACTGCTTGCCGATGCAATTATTGTTCAAGCAGCAAAAGATTACAGACGGTCAAAATCCGTATCGGTCAGAAACGAAATTAAATGTTTTTTTCTCTCGGAGTGGTTCGCTTGTTTAACAAATACAGACGGTCATAAGCTGTTTAGAAAATTAGAGCAGGAACGAGATGGAAAGAAAAAGCATCGAGGAAAGGAGGTTTACGATGTCAGTATTCAGAATTGAGAAAAACAAAAATTACACGGTTATGTCAAATCATCATCTGAGAGACAATGAATTATCGCTCAAGGCAAAAGGACTATTATCTCAAATGCTGTCCTTACCGGAAAATTGGGACTATACCCTTGCGGGGTTATCACGCATAAACAAAGAGAGCGTCGGTGCAATCCGTACCGCCGTATGGGAGCTTGAAAAAGCCGGATATATTACGAGGCGGCAGGGACGCGACAGCAAGGGCAAAATGACAGCCATTGAGTACACCATATATGAGCAACCCCAGCCGATGACATCACCGCCGACATCGGATAATCCGATATTGGAAAACCCGATGTCGAAAAATCCGACAACGGATAAATCGACATCGGAAATCCCGACGTCGGAAAACTCAACACAATTAAATAAAGATAAAACAAATAAAGAAAAATTAAATACTGATTTAATTAAATATCCATCTATCAATCAAAGAGAGCAAGCTCAGGAAATTCGATGGATAGATAGATACAACAAAAACACAGAGCATATTAAAAATAATATTGAATACGATACTCTTGTTTACAGCTATGACAAGGCGGTTATTGATGAAATAGTTTCCGTAATGGCGGAGGTGCTTACGATAGACACCCCGTACTACACCATAGAGAAAAAGCAGTACCCGACTGAACTTGTACGGCAGAGATTTCTTGAAATTGATTACAGTAGGTTAGAGGCTTTTATGCTTGAATTTTCGCGGCGCAATGAAAAAATCCGCAACACAAAAGCCTATCTTATAACTTCACTGTTCAATATACCCGCAACGGCGGAAACAAACTTGTCGAATATGGTGAAAAACGATTTATACGGCAACGGAGGGAGGCGGCAAGAATGATTGGCATAATTACAGTGTTTACAATAGGTGCTATAGTTGGAGCAATAACCATATGCTGTTGTGTTGCTGCGGGACGTGCAGATAAAGCCGCAGGGAACATAAACAGTAAATTTCAATGAATATAGCATATATCTCAAGCGAAACGGAGGTGATAACAATGCCGACAAAGAAAAAACAGTCAACTTCCAACCAAATCACGGAAATGAAGATTACGGAACTGCATCCATTCAAAAATCACCCATTTAAGGTTTTGGATGATGAGCTCATGCAGCAGACAATAGACAGCATTTCACAAGTGGGAGTGCTTTCCCCTGCTGTTGTTCGTCCAAGTCCAAACGGTGACGGGTACGAAGTCATATCGGGGCACCGAAGACTTCATGCCTGTGAAGCAGCAGGGCTTGAAACAATGCCCGTCATTGTCAAAGACCTAACGGACGATGAAGCAATAATCTTTATGGTGGACAGCAATTTGCAAAGGGAAAATATACTGCCGAGCGAACGTGCGCTTGCGTACAAAATGAAGATGGAAGCCCTAAAACATCAAGGAAAACGAGATGATTTAACTTTCCGACAAAATGTCGGAAAGTCGTGGACTGTTGAAAAGCTGTCGCAGGATACAGGCGAACACCCAAGGCAAATTGAAAGATATATCCGTCTTGCAAGCCTTGAACCGGAACTTTTAGAAAAGGTTGACAGTAAAGAAATATCATTTACCCCTGCCGTGGAGCTTGCGAGCCTTTCGCAAGAAGAACAGCAGGGTTTTTTAGATGCAATGGAATATTCGCAAAATTCGCCGTCGCTGTCACAAGCGCAGCGCATAAAGAAATTAAGCAAAAGCGGTAAATGCACGGTCGAAGCTATGCGGGAGATTATGTCGGAGGAAAAGAAAAGTGAGCTTGATAAAATCACCATAGACACCGATGAAGTCAAGAAATATTTTCCCCGTTCATTTACGCCAAGCCAAATGAAAAATACGATTTTGAAGCTTTTGGAAACATGGACGAAGAACAGAGCCAAGAAAAGAAACACAGAGAGGAGTTAAACCGATGAATACGCTATTATGTCCAAAATGCAAGACAGGAGCGGATAGCTACAAGCTCGATCCGAGAGGTCCGGTATGCCCATATCAGCAGCATTACAAAAATAAAAGCTGCCCCTTCTATGCGCCTATTAAGGAAAGCGAGGTGAAAGATGATGAAGGAGTTTGAGGTAACAATTACTGAGACGCTTCAGAAAACTGTGAGCATTGAAGCTGAAACAAAGGAAGAAGCAAAACAGTTAGTTGAAGATATGTGGAAAGACGGAGATATTATCTTAGATGCGGATAATTTCGCAGATGTTGAATATGCCGCTGATAACGGCAAGGAAATTGAAAAACTGAATGAATTGGAAGTCCTGCTTGTAGAACCCGGTCAGTATGCAAAAATGACCACTATCGAAGCAGGGCTTTCTTCTATGCAGGAAATCGTCGGTGGTGATATTCAGGCAGCGTACTACTTTGACGAGCCTGTTGCTCTCGTTTGCAATGAAGAAGGAAAAATTAACGGTTCGGAATTGAACCGTGCAATCAAAGACGACAACGGCAAAATTGTTGACATCATAGCAGGAACATTCTTTATCTGCGGTTTGGGCGATGAGAATTTCACTTCATTACCGCCGGAGCATAGAGAAAAGTTTGAAAAGATGTTCAAGAAGCCCGAAGCCTTTTTGAAGATGGGGAAAGGCATAATGTCGATACCCGTCGAGCCTAAGAAAGACGGTTTAGGCAAAACAACGGAAATGAAAAATCACGGACAGGAGTTGTAATTATGATAAAGCAATATTTGATTTATCGGCGCAGACCGCCTTAGCGGAGTACCCTTTTGCAAGAGAAAACCACAAAATATTTTATGGAGGTAATAATAAATGAGAACAAAACATTCGATTAAATCTGTGTTGTCGGGAGTTCTGGCAGCAGTAATGACCATTGGCGCAATGCCCGCAATAAGCGTTTCGGCAGCGCAGGTGAATGAGTATATTGATCCCGCTGATGTTTGGATCACATCAAACGGCAGAACAAACGAGCTTGATTTCAATGCCACGATTACGCAGGAAACAGCTTGGTGTCCCGTGTGTAACAAGGACACAATAAATCTGACTTACAGAACGCCGGAATACACAAAATCGGGTTCTACGGCGCTTAATCGCGGCGTACAGTATTCGGACGGCACAATGACGGATGGTGTTACAAAAGGAAATGTTGACGACGGCAGACCGGGCGTGGATGCTACCTATTCAACTTATCATTGGACAAAATCTGTTTGTCAGATATGCGGCACGATAAATTCGGTTGACGGCGAAGGCTCATACAGCTTCGGCAGAAACGTTTACGGCTTGAATAGCTGCGACCACGATTTCTTCTTGGACTTTGATAATACTACCTACACCCCGTATGACAGCGAGTATCATACGACTACCTTGAAAAAGGGACAGTATTGTCAGTTCTGCAAAGGAACAAAGGCAAGAGCCACCGACAAAAAGGAAAGGCACAATGTTGACGAAACAGTTGACGGCGAGTTGGGGAATCAGCGTTTTCACATCACAGGCGAATGTGACGACTGCGGGTATGACAAGAGCGAGTATGTCGTTGCAAAGTCAGTTGTGCAGAGCTACTACGGTAAAGTTGACGGACAGGCGCACAGCGTAACGGTCAATGATTTATCAGAGGACGGCGTTCATACCAAAATCCGCTATGGAACGGAAGCTGACGAGTGCAACGAAACCTCTGCGCCGAATTACACTGAGGAAGGCTACTATCCCGTATATTACGAGATTGATTATTCTTATGACGGCGAGAATATGACTGAAAACGGTGTTAGCTATGTTTGGCTGCTTGCCGATAATTCAAACAGTTCAGACAACACAAGTACGAACAGCGTACACGTTCACGATTATCGTTATATTGAGACTGTCAGACCGACTTGCATGGAGCTTGGGTATGACCGTTTCCAGTGTTCGGAGTGTGGAGCATTGCAGAAAATGAATTATGTTCCGGCGACCGGGCATGATTACAACACTGTTGTAATCCGCGAAGCAAGCTGTCAGCAGGGCGGTCTTGAATTACACTTGTGCAAGAATTGCGGCAGCTATTACACAGAGAACACTTCAATGACAGGTCATAAGTACGAAACGAATGCTGTAGCTGCCACTTGTACAAAAAACGGCTACACCGAGCATAAGTGTATTGACTGCGGATATAAGTATATTACAGACTTAACCCCGCTTGCAAAGCACGATTACAGAGATACGGTAACGGCTCCGACGTGTACAACGCGCGGTTTTACCACACACGCCTGCGCTAACTGTGATGATATTTACATTTCGGACTATACCGAAGCGGCAGGGCATGAATGGGATAACGGAACGGTTATTACTTACTCAACCTGTGACAGCGAGGGCGTAAAGGAATTTCACTGCAAGCACTGTGACGAAAAAATGATACAGGCTATTTCCGCGACAGGACATAAGCCCGGAACTCCGGCGACTTGTACGGAAGCGCAGACCTGCGAAAGCTGCGGCGCTGTTCTGGAAATGCCGACCGGACATCATTATTCCGAAACAGTAACGCTGCCGAGCTGTTTGGCTATGGGCTTTACAACTTTCACTTGTAACGATTGCGGCGCTTCATATACCGGGAACTATACTGATAAGACGGCACATCACTATGTCGGTGTAATCACTCCCGCAACTTGCACAGAGCTTGGCTATACAACCTATACCTGTTCTGAGTGCGGCGATGAATACAAGAGCGATTATGTTGATAAGACGGAACATCATTATCATATTGA
>USJJ01000083.1 GCA_900554995.1 uncultured Ruminococcus sp.
TCGTTTTCACAGATACAGCGTTAATAATCAAATGCTTATCTATATGCAAAAGCCCAATGCTACGCTTGTTGCGGGATTTAATAAATGGCGTGACCAATTCAGCCGTAATGTAAAAAAGGGTGAAAAGGGCATTAAAATAATTGCTCCCACGCCCTTTAATAAAAAGATTGAGGAAACGAAGCTTGATCCCGACACCAAGCTGCCTATGCTTGATGATAACGGTAAGGAAATTAAGGTTGAAAAGGAAATTCAAATTCCGATGTTCAGAGTGGTGTCGGTATTTGATGTGTCGCAGACGGAGGGAAAGCCCTTGCCGCAGCTTGCGAGCGATTTATCGGGAAATGTGGAAAACTACGATGCGTTTATCGAAGCGATACGCCGCAGCGCGACCGTTCCCGTAGAGTTTAAGCCGCTTGAAAAGGGTACGGACGGATATTTTTCGCTTGACGAACAGAAAATAGTTATCCGTGAGGGTATGAGCGAGGTTCAGACGGTATCGGCACTCCTGCACGAGCTGGCACACTCCAAACTCCATAACAGAAAAGATGAACAGGTAAAAGACGGCGAACAGCCAGAAGAAACCGCTAAAATAAACAGAAATACTGAGGAGGTGCAAGCCGAAAGTATTTCGTTCGCTGTTTGCGCTTACTACGGCATAAAAACAGACGAAAACAGCTTCGGATATATTGCTTCGTGGAGCAACGGTAAGGAGCTGAAAGAACTGAAGGAGTCTCTTGAAGTCATTAACAAAACCTCAAGCAAAATGATTACCGATATAGACAAAAACTACGCTGAAATCAGAAAGGAACGCGGTCTTGACAATGAGACGCTTGAGCTTGATGAGGCGATGTTTGAAAACAGTATCAACTATCTGCACATACAGCGCAATTCCGATAATGTTTGGGACTATTCTGTTTACGATAAGGAAACCCTGCGGCTCGTTGACGGCGGTCAAATCGACAATCCCGATATGAAGCTCGAACAGGTTAAGGAGCAGATTATCTCTGAATACTCTGTCAAGCTGCCCTACGGCGAACCAATGCCTGACAGCGAGAAAAACAGACTTCTTGATGATATTTCCGAAAAGGCGGTATCGCAAATGTCTGTGGATTTGCCCGATCCAAATATTACGCAAGCAGATATGAGAGCCTACGGGTATGATTATGAAAATATGTTGCCGCTTGAAAAAGAAACTGCGTATCGGCTTGCTAAAGAAGCAGATGCGACAATTTATATGCTCCACCCCGACAATACCGAGTCAATGGTAATTGATTTAGCTGAGATAAACGATTTTGACGGTATTTTCGGTATTGAAAAGGCGGACTGGGAAGCTGTGAAGGACAATTATCTGAAAACTGCCGAAATGTCCGTTGAGGACGATTACAACATGATTGACGGAATTGTAAATAACGGCGATAATAAGACTGTGGCGGAGCTTGAAGCTGATGTAAAGGACGGCAAATCAATTTCCCTGCTTGACCTTGCGGACGCTATTGAAAGGGAAAGCAAAGAAACAAAACAATCCAAGCCCTCAAAGGCGGCTGAAGAAAAGCCTTCGCTTCTTGCAAAGCTGAACCGTCCGCTGCCACCGCAGCAGGACAAAATACAACCAAAATCCAAGGAAAGAGAGATGTAAAGCTATGACAAATTTAACACACGACGAAATGAACCTTCTGTGTATCTATCAGAAGAACACGAGGATTGGTACTATGGACGCAATCACGGTAATGCGTCAGTATCTTGAACAGGACGAAACGGAGCTTTTGGAGATGTCCGACTCGCTTCTTGACAAGCTTGAGCAGATGAGCGACGAGGAATTTGACGAGATGGAAAAGTTCCCGGACTTCAATTATTGATTTTCTGAGAAAAGCGGTTCTGCGGAGCCGCTTTTTTCGCTGTATATATTGTGTTTTAGCTGCTTTTGTGGTATAATTTTGTTATATAAAACAAGAAATCAAGAAAGGCTAACTAATATTATGAATTTATCAAAAGAACAGATTGAGAAAGCATCTGCTATTATGCAGGAACACATTAAAGAACAAACCCAAAAGCATATGATTCAATTTGATAAAACCCTTGCATCTGTGGTTGATAAATTAGGGGCAAAAGGTTGGACATTACCTACGGAACTTGGAATTTATGCTGTTAATGTAATTGGACAGACAGATGAAATAAAAGATGTTGATGAGTTTTTACGCTGGTATTTTACTGAAGACGATTATAAATATTTCAAAAATATGATAAAAGGTATATTAGAAGCACCTATTAGCGAAGGTATTAAGAAGGTTGTTGATGAGTGTTGTTTTGCATTTGAGAATAAAAAATATGCGATATGTGCGGACTCTTTAATATCAGTAATTGAGGGCATATTATCAAGTTTTTGGGATGACAAAACAAATATCCGGATGATGAAAATTTGCCAAGCAAAAGAAGATGAGTTGGCTAATGAAAAAGAACATTTAATTAAGAAATACATTTGGGTTTCATATAATAAATTTATCCGTAAACTTTATGAGAAAAATGATTTCACGGAGGACGAGCCGAGCTTTATAAACCGTCATTGGTTACTTCACGGGCGTTCTGCTTATGAAATTGAGGAAATAGATTGTATAAGGTTATTTAATGCAGTATCAAGTTTATGTGTAATTATAAAAAGCGAAAACAAGTAAACAAACATAGTTCACATAATTAAATAGATATTTGACAAATTTCGGCTTGCCAGGGAAATTATATAATAGATGGACTAAGCGAACATAGCACTTTATTCCCTGATATGAAATAGAATTTGTAGAACGAGCGGAAAGCGCTGTCAAAAGACGGTAGAAATTATTGAAAATATGAAAATTAAATATATACGGAGTAATCATTATAAAAATGGTTACTCCTTTTTTATTTGCAGAGGTTAAACTTATACAGTACAAAGTAGCAAATAACATTCACAACCAAATTAAAGGAAAGGAGACATTTCTATGGCTAATTATCAGGAATTTATGCAGCGCGCCGATGAAACGGCTTTAAGCCTGACACGAAACTCGCAGAATTGGACAGCTTTTTTAACAACTGCCGCAAGGCTGTATAAATACCCGTACAACGAACAGCTTATGATATATTCGCAGCGTCCCGACGCGACAGCCTGTGCCGAATTTGATATTTGGAATAAGCGTATGGGGCGGTATATAAAAAGAGGTTCAAAGGGTATTATGGTTGCCGGCACTAAAGGCGCAAGGTATGTGTTTGATGTTTCGGACACAGGTACAAGAGATAAAAGTAAACCCTTTAAGCTGTGGGAATATAATGCCGAGCATGAACCCGTTATAAAAGCTATGCTCAGCGACAGGCACAATGCCGAAGGAGATTTCATTTTTGATACCGTAAAGGACACAACCCGAAAATTAGCGGCTGAATATTGGCGGGATAATCGAAGAAATATAATCGGCATCGTTGCAAATTCTTTTTTGGAGGGTTATGATAGTTATAATATCAGAGTTAATTTCATAAACGCCGTAAGCGTAAGCGCGACATATTCTGTGTTGTCGAGATGTGGACTTGAGCCTGACGAATACTTTGAACACGAGGATTTTCTGCCCATCTTTGATTTTAACACGGTGGATACCATATCGGAGCTTGGCACGGCGGTAAGTGGGATTAACCAACAGATATTAAGAGAAATTGAAATAACCATCAAAAATTATGAGCGTGAAAGAAACGCAGAAAGGACTGAGGATTATGACAGAACTGACTTACACGAAGAACGGGGACTATTACCTTCCGAACCTGACCTATTCCGAAACGGAGCAGACCTACGGCAAGTACGGAATGATGAGGGAGGATTATCTCAAGAAACACAAAACAGGACTTTGGAACAGAATGATACTCCACGGGAAGCTGACGCAGCACCTCAACGAAATCGACAAGACGGCGAGAGAGCGGATAGAGCAGATGATGCCGGAGCTGATGAAGTCGGCGGGAGCGACGGAGGAATTGAAAGCGACAGACCAACTCAAATGGGTGGGCTTGATGAACAACTGCAAAGCGCAGGCGGAGGAGATTATTCTTCAAGAACTGGTGTACAATTAAGCCTATTCCCCACAGAAGAAGAACAAATTAAAATAGTTGATGAAGCGGAGAGCAAGAACGAATTGCCCTTCGCTTTTTCTATATCCGACACTGACCTTGAAAATCTGCTCCGCACAGGCTCAAATACAGATAATGCTCGTAAGCGTATTGTCTCAGAGTTCAGTAAAAATAAGGGCTTGGAAAGCAATATAGAGTTTTTGAAAAAAATATATCATAGCGGTTACGGTATCAAAGGTGAAATTGATGATTTTTCAGCGTGGTATGCTGAGGACGGTATTCATATAAACCGAGGTTCTACGGCAAGATTTTCGGAAAATGCTCAAGTTTATTCGTGGGCTGAAGCTGCGGACAAAATCACACAAATGCTTGAAAACGGTACTTTCGCGACCAATGTTGAATTTGACGAAGCTCCCGGCTTTGAAAGACAGCAAATCGCGGAAACATTGTGGTTTCTATACCGTGATTTAAGCGATGAAGCAAGAGAAACAGGCTATCTGAACCCGTTAAAAGGTGTAAAACTCAATGGTTTCCCTGATGAAACGGCGGATATTGCAGAGAAGCTAAAGTCAAGGCAGTTTCAGTCAAGTATTGTAACAGAGCTTACTTCGCTCATAGATGACAGTCAGAATGATAAAAGTCTTATGCGTTCACGGTTTCACAATCCTATGGAGCTTCTCGGCAGAGTTAAAGAGCTTTCTTTGCCGAGAATAGCATATTCTGCACACCACAGAGAATTTCCCGATGTTGTTCCTTTTATCACAGATGATGAAATAGACGAAAACCTTCGCGGCGGCAGTAATATTGAAGGCGGGCGCGGACGGATATATGATTTCTTTTCCGCTGAACACACACAGCAGGAAAAGACACAGTTTCTAAAAGATGAATATGGTATCGGCGGCAGATCTCACGCTTTATCAGGCGCATCAGGCAGTTTTCAAGACCATAGCGGAAAAGGCATAAGCTTCAAAAAAGATAACTGTACCGAAATACAAATGTCTTGGCGTAATGTTTCAAAACGCATAACAGAGCTTGTACGCGCCGACAGATATTTTACGCCTGAAGCGAAACAGCAGTATGAAGCGAAAAAGCGTGAGAAGCAAGTCGGCGGTCTGTACGGCGAATATACAGCAGTCAAAGATACCCACCCCGACGATATGGTACTCTTTCAAGTCGGAGATTTCTTTGAAATGTTCGGCGAGGATGCGGTGAATGCCGCCGAAATTTTGGATATACACCTCGGACAAAGAGAGATTAAAGATGTCGGCAAGGTGGATTTTTGCGGTATTCCCGCCTTTGCACTTGAAGCGAATATCGAAAAGCTCCGCGAACAGTTTTCTGTTACTATTTCCGCTATCGACAGCAGCTCAAATGAGCGCAGTACCTATTCATTGGCAAAACTCATGCCGGAGGTTGAGCAAAAGACTGAGATTACGCAAGATGATATAGATGCTTTTATCAAGAATTGGAACGGAAACGCTGATAGCAAGCGCAGAGTAAATGAATATATGCTTCATCACGGTCGTGAGCGCGGTGCCACTGCGTGGCTTGCAAATGAATATGGCAGTGAAAATACAGATGTTTTGAACGTGACCTATGACGGACTAAGCCCCGTAGAACTGCCGTGGACAAAGGTACAGAGAATACTTATACGAGTGATAGCCGAGGATACATTTCTCACCGATGACGATCGCACAGTCGAAGATGAACCCTTGGACTTTGAGAAAATGACCGATGGTGACAAGGAAAATTTTGTTCAGATGATTGATACGACAAGGGACTACGGTGAGGATATTTCCGAGGACGAAGCCGAAATCTATAACAAAATTATAGAGGAACGGACAAATCAGAGCGAAGCCCGTGAAGCTCCGCCGGAAAAAGCTCAAACTCCTGAAACTGTAATTGAGCAAGAGCCAATCCCCGAAGAACCCGAAACAGAAGATTATTCGCAATATATCGGCAGAGAAATTGAGGTTGACGACCGCAGGTTTGTTGTAGAACATATTAACGACCTGTTCGGTACGGTTGAAATGAGAGATATAACATTCCAGAGCGATGTTGGATTTCCGATATTCAGAAGCGAGAGCCTTGAATGGCTAACGCGCGTTATGGAATTGCAAACGCAAAACGAGCCTATAAAGACCGAAACCGTGGCGGTATACCCCGCGGAAGAAAACAATATGCCCTATGATATTGTAATCGAGGGTATGCGCTCGATT
>USJJ01000084.1 GCA_900554995.1 uncultured Ruminococcus sp.
AAGCCGATGCCGTTGACGACGTTGTCGCACTCGACGAAGAAGGTCTCGCCGGTCTTGACGTTCTTGACGGTGACACCGTTGTCCTTGATCTCGGTCACGGTGGACTCGAGGTAGGTCGGGACCTTGTGGTACTCCATCGCGTCACGCAGGAAGGAGGTGTTGGCAAGGCAGGTGGCCTGTGCCGCGATCAGGTCGTTCGCGTACTCGACGATGATGGGGTGCTTGCCCTGCAGCACGAGGTCGTAAGCCGCCTCGCAGGAGGACTGGCCGCCGCCGATGAACAGGACCTTGTCGCCGACTTCCTTCTTGTCCTTGAGCAGCTCGGTGAACGTGAGCGTCTTCTCAAAGCCGGGGATGGACGGCATGGTGCGCGGGATGGAGCCGCTGGCGACGATGATCTCGTCAAAGCCGCGCAGGGTGTTCACGTCCGTGACCTCGGTGTTCAGGCGCACGTCGATGCCCTCCTTGGCGACCTCGTTGAGGTACCAGCGGATGAGCTCCTTGTCGTTCTCCTTGAAGCTCATCGCGGACGCGGTGAGGAACAGGCCGCCGAGCTCGCCGGTCTTTTCAAAGATGACCGGGGTGTGGCCGCGCTGCTTGAGCACGAGCGCGCACTCCATGCCGCCGATGCCGCCGCCGATGATGGCGACCTTCTTCGGGCTCTTGGTCGGGACGATCTTGTACTTGTTGTGCTGCATGGTGGTCGGGTTCAGGGCGCAGCGGGCAAGATGCAGAGAGTCCCCAAGATGCTGGATATTCGGGGTACCGGCAAACTTTGCCATATTGAAGCAGCCGTTGTGGCAGCGGATGCAGGGCTTGATCTCGTCCTCGCGGCCTTCGAGGATCTTGTGGACCCACTCATGGTCAACGAGGTTCTGACGTGCGATAGCAACAGCGTCGAGTCTGCCGGCTGCGATCTCTTCAGCGGCCTTGACAGGATCCATACGGCCTGCGCAGACAACGGGCTTGGAGGTATAGTTCTTTATATGCTCGACATAGCTGAGGTTGCAGTTATCGGGCATATACTGAGGCGGATGTGCCCAGTACCATGCGTCATATGTACCGTTGTCGCAGTTAAGGCAGTCATAGCCTGCATCCTGAAGATACTTTGCAGCCTTCTCGGACTCTTCCATATCACGGCCGACCTCAACATAGTCCTCGCCGGGGATAGCGCCCTGACGGAAGCCCTTTGTCTTGGAGATAACGCTGTAACGAAGCGAAACGGGGAAGTCATCGCCGCAAGCCTCTTTGATAGCCTGAACGACCTCAACGGGGAAACGGTAACGGTTCTCGAAGCTGCCGCCGTATTCGTCGGTACGCTTGTTGACATACTTGAGTGTGAACTGGTCAAGAAGATAACCCTCATGCACAGCGTGAACCTCAACACCGTCAACGCCTGCGTCCTTGAGCATCTTTGCGCTTTTTGCAAATGCGTCAACAAACTTGTGAATTTCTTCCTTTGTGAGAGCTCTCGACGGAACCTTATCCGACCAGCGGTTCGGAGAGGGGCTTGCCGAAGCCGTGATCATATCAAGATCCATAAAAGGCTTGCTGAGGACCTTAAGCACAGGATTGGTGAAAAGGGTCTCCATCATGGAGCTGATTGTGAACGAACGACCGAAGCCGGCGGTAAGCTGAACAAAAAGCTTTGCGCCCGTCTTGTGGAACTCGGGCATCCACTTTTTGAGATCATCGTACATCTTCTTGTTCTTGTACAGCCACTGACCGAACATCGGGTTATAAACGGGCTGACAGCCGGGGAGAATAAGTCCGACGTTGTTCTTGGCGATTTCCATAATGAACTTTGCGCCGTCTTTATCGAAATGGTTCTTTTCCATCCATCCGAAAAGGTCGGTGCCTCCCATGCTCGTCAGAACTATACGGTTCTTGATTTCGCAATTACCGATCTTCCACGGCGTAAATAATGGTGCTAATTTCTGATCCATATTATACCTCCTGAATTGATTTAAAATCAGTTTCCGTTTAATTATAACACGCCCTGACGGAAAATGGAAGTGGTTAAATATAATTTTTGTTAATTTTTTCACCTAATCGAAAAACGACTTTGCAGTGCGGCAAAAATTCTTTTTCTTGCAAAATTTCCCTGCCCGTGATATAGTATATGTGCAGTCCGCCTATACGGCTGCTTTTGAAAGGATGGGTTTAGATGGATTTCAACTGTCAGGTATCTGTTATAGTTCCTGTTTACAATGTTGAAGCGTATTTGGAAAGATGCCTTAAATCATTGATAGAACAGACCGTTGACAAGAATGATATGGAAGTAATTCTTATTGACGACGGTTCAACCGACAGCAGTCCCGCAATCTGCGACGACTATGCCGCAAGATATGAATATATCAAGGCTTATCATATTGAAAATAACGGCGTTTCAAGCGCAAGAAATTTCGGAATCGACAAGGCTTGCGGAAAGTTTATAATGTACCTTGATTCCGACGACTACCTCTCAAAGAATGCGATCAAGGGTCTTTGCCGATATTTTGAAAAGCATTATGATGAGATTGACCTGATGACATATACGGAATATCAGGACAAGGATGGAGAGATATCTCCGTTAAAGCATTTCAGATATAAGTATATAAGCAAGACAGGCGTCTATGATCTTAACGATCCCGACTATATGTACTTTATACAGACCAATATGAACATAATCGTCAAGAATATGGGGGAGAATAACGTCAAGTTTGACACGACGATGATGTTCCATGAGGATCAGAAGTATATAATGACGATTCTCGGCGAAAAGCAGAAGATCGGATTTTATAAGCCTGCAATTTATTATTATTTTATAAATGTCGGCGGCGCAACGGGGATGAGAAAGCACCCGTACTACATTCACGACAAGACGATTGAGATGTGGGAGAGCTTCATTAAGGATAACAATTCTCCGAAAGTCTTTCAGGCTTATTTCCTTAATGATTTCCGTTGGAAGCTCAAGTTTGACGTCCTTTGGCCTTACCAGTATAAGGGTGAAAAATTTGAAGCCGAGGTTGAGAGATATGTAAAGCTGCTCAGCCGTGTCGATGTTGATGTGATTGTCAATTATCCTGAAATGCCTTACGGTCATAAGGCTTATATCCTCGGACTTGTTTACGGTGACAGAATGAGTGCCGAGATAACGGACGATAAATATGCGGTATGTCTTGATAAAGAGCCGCTGTTTGATTTTGATAATATTGAGGCATTTCTTTCGAGATTTCATATCAGAAACGGAATCCTGACGATAATCGGCGCGCTTAAATGTATTCCATTGAACTTTACCGATGACATAAAGATGAGCTACACGCTTTCCGTCGACGGAAAGCATACCGAACACAATGTCAAGCTCAGAGAAACCTCGCTGAGTATTTTTCAGTCACAGACAAAGACAAATAATTTCAAGGGCTTTATGATTAATATTCCCGTAAAGCCCGGCACAAAGATTACGTTTAAAACGGTTCTCCTCGGTAAGGAAATGCCGATGTATTTTTCTTATCCGAACACCTGCCCGTTTAACAGACGTCTGCACAGGCACAGCTACGATACTGACGGAATGGACATCAGGTGCAGAAAGAATGTTATAAAAATCAGAAAGTCCAATGTATTTGACGATCTGAAAAATATAATTATCAGCGGACTTTATATGCCGAAGATCGGATTCAGAAATATGCTTGTACGAATCGGTGTTCCGCATTATAAAAAGTCGCATAAAATATGGATTTACTGCGATTCGTCAAAGACTGTCAAGGACAACGCATATTATCAGTTCATTCACGATTCAAAGATCAATGACGGAATTGAGCGATACTATATTTATAATCCCGATGCCGATATCGACGGCTGGTTTGACGATTCGCTGAAGGACAGGCTGATACCGTACGGCTCGGTGAAGCATAGGCTGTACGCTCTCTCCGCCGATAAAATTCTTACATCGTTCTACGGGGTCAGAGATTTTCTTTGTTATACAATGCCGGCGTACAAGTTCTTTTCGGATCTTACTAATTTCGAGCTTATATATCTTCAGCACGGCGTATTGCACGCACATCTGCCGACGATGTATTCGCTTGACAGAATGGTAATTGACAAGGAGGTTGTTTCAACCCGGTTTGAGATCAACAATCTTATTAAAAACTACGGATTTGAGGATTCATATCTTATCAAGAGTACAATGCCGAGACTCGGACATATTCCTAAAGATAAAGCGCCCGAAAAGAAAATTCTTTTTGCACCGAGCTGGAGAAAGTTCCTTGTTCAGGCGGACGGAAAGGGCAGCTGGAAGCCGAAAGAAAAGGCTTTCCTCAATTCCGAGTTCTATAAGAATGTTATTGCGTTTCTTAATGATCCGAAACTCGACGCCGCACTCAGAAAGCACGGCTATGTTCTGGATTTTAAGCCGCATCCGAATTTCAGAATGTATGATGAATATTTTAAGCTCAACGGTGAAACGGTTCGTCTTGCACCGCCGACGGTTGACGAATATTCTTACAGTGTGTTTATGACGGATTTTTCGTCGTTTATGTTTGATTTTATTTATCTCAAACGTCCGATTCTATATTTTATGCCCGACTTTGAACTTTTTGAGGCAGGACTGAACCATTACCGAAAGCTCGATATACCGTTCGACGAGGGATTCGGAGAGTTCTCCGACAATCCCGAAAAAGCGGTTGATGATGTTATCGCACTTTTAGAGAACGGATGCGTCCCCGAAAAGAAGTATGTTGACCGTATGGACGGAATGTTCCTCAAGGTTGACAATCCCGAACAAGCCTTATATGAAGCACTTATAAAAGAATAAACGAAAACACGAAATTTTCTTTGCAGTGCACATAGCGAGTCACCTTAAAAAATTTCACAAAAATAAAGCCGTAAATCACTTTTTGACTATTATAAAGTGATTTACGGCTTTTTATTACTCCATCCTTTTCCTTAGATCACGGAGCGTTTTCTTTTCTATTCTTGAGACATAAGATCGGGAGATATTCAGCTTTTTTGAAACCTCAAGCTGAGTCATCGGCTTTGTGCCGTCAAGTCCGTATCGCATCATTATTATTGCTTTTTCTCTCGGATCGCCGATCCGCTCTATCTCCTTGGACAGCTTCTTGAGCATAGTTATTTTATAGATGTCCTCGACGATTTCGTCCTCGGTTGAAATAATATCCATCAGAGTGAGGGGATTGCCCTCGCTGTCGGTGTCAATCGGTTCATTGACGGATATATCCTGTGCGGATTTTTTCTGCGCCCTGAACTGCATAAGGATTTCGTTTTCTATACATCTGGCGGCATAAGTCGCAAGCCGTGTGCCCTTGTCGGGATCAAAGGTGTTGACCGCCTTGATAAGTCCGATTGTACCGATGGATATCAGGTCGTCCTGCTGAACGCTGTTGGAATAATATTTTTTTATTATGTGGGCAACAAGTCGCAGATTATGTTCGATAAGCTCGTTTTTGGCGTTCATATCGCCCTTTTTCATTGCTTCAAGACACTCACGCTCACGCTTTGCCGAAAGCGGAGGAGGAAATGAATTCGTCCCGGAAAGATGCAGGGCAAAGAAAAACAGATTGGAAAGAGTGCGCAACAATAATTCGGCTATCATAAAATCACCGTCCGTTTATTTACTCAGCGGGTACTTAATACTTATGACGGCATTGTTTTATTAATACCCAACGGATTGTATAAATAGATAAAAAAATCAACATTACATTGTTCAATATGTAAAAATAAGCGGATCGGAGATTTAATATGGTTGACTTTTAAAATAAAAAAATATATAATGCTAATGTATATAAGTGTGGGGTGAACCGCACTTTTACAGTAAATTTTTTTGGGAGGAATATTAATGGCTAAAAGCAGACGTATTCTCAGCGCTTTGCTGTCCGTTCTGATGGTTCTTACCATAGTTCCCGCAGGACTTTTCAGCACAGCCGGTGCCGTTTCGGAGAACGAAGTAAGCACCACGTCGATTGAGCTGAACCAGAGTTTCCTTGAGAGACCGAATATCAGCATCAGCTCGACAGCAGTCATTCGTACAGCGGCCGAAGCTAATTCGCAGGCTGCCGGTACAACCATTGTTAAAGCCACGGCTTCAGGTTTACCTGAGCTTACAGGCTCGAGAGCAGAGGGCTTTTATGCGGGAGAGACTCCGCAGGATCCGATGGTAGTTTTCACCACAGATAAGGCTCTCAAGGCTAACCCGACAATCACCTGCTCAAATGCGGCTCTCACATTTACACCTGCCGCAGCAGGCGTATATGAGGACGGTATTTATACCTATTCTTGGAAGGTTTCCGGTGCAAAT
>USJJ01000085.1 GCA_900554995.1 uncultured Ruminococcus sp.
TCAACTGACCATTTCGCTGGTGACGTATGCCGCCCCGTAGCTCACGCAAAGCTCTCGAAAGGCTCTGTCGGCAACTCCTGCCATGGGCGCAAGACAAGCGTATCCTTTTATTTCAAGATTTCCGATTTTCATTAAATCACCGAAATTTATTCTACCACATTTATTATATGATTGTCAAAATAAATTGAGGTAAAATAATTCTGTGAAGAAAGTTATATTTATCAAACCGACACGGTGCGATATATCTAAAATAAGACTTAACCCGCAGAATATGACGTCAAATCACAGAAAAAAACGGGCGACCGTCAGCCGCCCATTTAAGAAATTCCTAATTTTGCCAAAGAATGCTGCTGTCCGTGAGCATGGGATAGCGAATCAGTTCATTGCTCCAAAGATCCTCACGGTGCATATCGACCGCCGTGATTTGGCGGTTGTCATAAGTCGTGTAGTAATAAATTCCCTTGCTTGCGTTGCAGCAGGAGGTGTAAATCGTGATTTCGTATTTGCCGTCGGCAACCTCACAGCAGCCCCTTTGCTGTTCGACCGAGCTGAGAATATGGAAAAACTGACTGACGCTTTCTTTTTCGGAGTTTCCCGAGACGGAATTCATCTTTGTAAATGCGACTTTTACGAATCTTGATGCCGAGGAGAGATCCCCCGGCAGACCTATTGCGCCCATTCCTCTGCTGTACATATCAAACGAAAGTTTGTCCGAAAAATTGTTCTCGGGCTGCTTCGGCGAGAGGTATGAGAAATCGTTGAGCCTTTGCATCTGCGTTTCAAAAGGCGGATTGTTCGTCAGCACACCGATAGGGTTATCATAGATTTTCAGCCCGTCGGCGACGGATTCGACTGTGATTGACTTGTCCTTGTCTGCGATTATCCAATGAAGCTGTGCCGTCGGAAGTTTATCGCTGAACGGCGTGCCGACAAGATTCGTCTTGCTCAAAAGTGTGCGTGCCTCATCAACCGCAGCACATTGAGAGAGAACCCACGGAATCAGCTCAAACTGTGCGATGTTTGTTTTATCATCAACAGGCTGAGCATAGACCGCGTTGCCGACAAAATTCAGCCCCGCAATGCCGAGACCCTTCTCGTTGACTGCATCGTAATAGAGCGGATAGCCGTCTGCAACGTGCGCCGTTCCTATTATCGCATGGTGGCTTTCAATCGGCTCCGTGTGCTTGAAGTTAAAAGGATAGTTCCTCGGAGTTACCGTGATTTCATCTCCGTAGGAAAACTCATAGTCTAAGGTTCTGCCGAAATAAAAATCATTTGTTTTGTATGTCGCCGCTGTGCACATGAGGATCTTCCTTTCTTTGAAACGGTCGTTGAATTTATTATATGCCGATTTTGTTTTTATTTTCGTTGTATTATGAAAATGTACTTTTAAACTATTCCGTCATATTTCACCATGTTCATATATTTGAAGCAGAATGTGAGAGAAATCACGCCGGCAACGCACCAGCCGACAGGCCATGAGACCCAGATTCCCGTTGAAGCGAGAGCGGTTTTTGAAAGAATTATTGCAAGAACGACACGCAAGACAAGGTCTGTGAATGTGCCCGTCATAAAGGCTTTCATCTGTCCCGCACCCCTGAGCACGCCGTCGGAAACAAGTTTTGCGGCTGCGAAGAAATAGAACGGAGTCAGAATCCTCAGGAAAAGCATACCTGTGTCCATTGCAGTTCCCGTCGGGCTTTCGAGGAAGAAATAAATCAGATAACGGCTTGCGAGCAGATAAACGGCAACAATCGGAATACAAATCATCCACGTCAGCTTTACGCCTGCCTTGAAGCCCTCTTTTATTCGGCCGAACTTGCGTGCGCCGAGGTTCTGCGCCGTGTAATTTGATATTCCGTTACCGAAGGTCGTGAACGAGGTTATGACAAGATTGTTGAGCTTGATCGAAGCCGAATATCCGGCAATTACGCCCGAACCGAAGCTGTTGATAACGCCCTGAATTATAATATTGCCGACCGAAATGAAGCTTTGCTGAAGTATGCTCGGTATCGCAACGGCGGCAATTCTTTTAAGAAGCGCAAATGAAAATGCGGCAGGCTTGCCGTCGGTTTCAATCTTTGCAAAGCGGCGGAACACAAAGAATACGGCGAGTATGCAGCTTACGCCCTGACAGATCAAGGTCGCCCATGCAACGCCGCTGACGCCCATTTTGAAGCCTGCGACAAAGAGAATGTCGGCGGCAATGTTTGAAACGGACGAGCAGGCGAGGAAGATAAACGGTGTCTTTGAATCACCGAGAGCGGAGAAGATGCCCGAAGCGATATTATAATAGAAAACAAACGGCAGACCTATTATGTATATTAAAAGATAAAGTTTTGAATCGGCGAAGATGTTTTCGGGCGTGTTGATAAGCTCAAGCAGCTTTGTTGAGAAAATCAAGCCGAGAGCCATGAGCAAAATACACAGCACGCCGCCTGAAATCAGGGTGGTATAAACCGCCGTCTTCATATCCCTGAATCGCTTTGCGCCGAAAAGCTGCGACGTGATGACCGAGCAGCCGATATTACAGCCGAAAGCGAACGCAATGAAGATAAGCGTGATCTCATAGCTGTTGCCGACCGCCGCCAAAGCGTCATTGCCGATGAATTTACCCGCAACGAAGCTGTCGGCAAGATTATAAAGCTGCTGAAATATTATACTGCCGAAAAGGGGAAGGCAGAATTTCCAAACCACAGTATAGGGCTTTCCTATCGTTAAGTCCTTATTGATAACACACACATCCTTATTGACGTATATTCTTAATTATATTATAATACAAGAAACCATGTATGTAAATCATTTTTTAAAGCCTTGATTGATTCCACGGATTGTGCAATTCTCGGTAAAGAAACGGTACCCGAAAAGTCATCAGGAACTCTCTCGGCGCCCTTTTAGGGTAACGAAGTGTCGACACGGCAGAGATAATGGGCTCCTCCAATGGGGGAGCTGTCAGCGAAGCTGACTGAGGGAGTAAAGTCTCATCAAACTAAAACTCCCTCTGTCACGACTTCGTCGTGCACACTTCTCGCTGCGGCTCGGTCACGCTCCGACTCTGAACGTCCACCGGACGTTCATTCACTACCGTCGCGCCGCTTCGATACCCTCAAGAGGGCGGCCACGAATATTCTGCACCGAAAGCAATTTATATCGGAATTTTCTTGGTGCGATGTGGGCATCAAACCCAGCAACAGAAGAAAAAATACAACTAACTGTATTATTATTCATTTATCATTCACTGCGCTGCTCGCCGCTTTTTAGCAAACAACCGATTTATGTGTGAGGTAACGTGCTATCGAAGTCAAACGCTTTGTAAATTTGCATATAATATTTTATACACTTGAAAATCCGTTGTGCATATATACAAAAAGGCGAAAAATGAGAAAAAATGTCTTGCATAAATATACATTTTATGCTAATATATGTGCATAAAACACAGACAATACTGTATATCGGAGGTATTATTATGAATAAGAAGGATATCAAAAAAATTGTACTCGCTTACTCGGGCGGACTTGATACATCAATCATCATTCCGTGGCTCAAGGAGAACTACAACAACCCCGAGATAATCGCTGTTTCGGGTAACGTAGGTCAGGCAAGCGAGCTTGAAGGACTTGAGGAGAAGGCTCTCAAGACAGGCGCATCGAAGCTCTATGTTGAGGATCTCACAAAGCAGATGCTTGACGAGGTTGCTTTCCCGTGCGTTCAGGCAGGTGCTCTTTATGAGAACTATCCGCTCGGCACAGCTCTTGCACGTCCGATCATTGCAAAGAGACTTTGCGAGATCGCCGAAAAAGAGGGCGCAGACGCTATCTGCCACGGCTGCACAGGTAAGGGCAATGACCAGGTAAGATTCGAGGTTGCCATCAAGGCTTTCGCTCCCGACATGACGATCATCGCTCCGTGGAGAGAGTGGGATATCAAGTCACGTGATGAGGAAATCGACTATGCAGAGGCACACAATGTTCCTCTTAAGATAAACAGAGAGACCAACTACTCAAAGGACAAGAACATCTGGCATCTTTCTCACGAAGGTCTTGACCTTGAGGATCCGGCAAACGAGCCGCAGTATAACAAGCCCGGCTTCCTTGAGATGGGTATTTCTCCCGAGCAGGCTCCGGACAAGCCGACCTATGTAAAGATTCACTTTGAAAAGGGCGTTCCGACCGCTATCGACGGAGTTGAGATGGATTCCGTAGCTCTTGTTACAAAGCTCAACGAGCTTGGCGGCGCAAACGGCATCGGACTTCTTGACATCGTTGAAAACAGACTTGTCGGCATGAAGTCAAGGGGCGTATATGAGACTCCTGGCGGAACGATCCTCTACAAGGCGCATGAGATGCTTGAAACAATCACTCTCGATAAGGAAACTTCACACTATAAGGCACTTGTAGGTCATAAGCTCGGCGAGCTTGTTTACAACGCTCAGTGGTATTCACCGCTTACAGAGGCTATCCTTGCTTTCGTTAAGGAGACTCAGAAGACGGTTACAGGTGACGTAAACGTTAAGCTCTACAAGGGCAACATCATCAACGCCGGCGTAACATCTCCGTTCTCACTCTACGATCCCGAGATCGCAACCTTCGATGAGGACGAGGTTTACAACCAGGCTGATTCGGCAGGATTCATCAACCTTTACGGTCTGCCGACCAAGGTTTATTCAAAGATGAAGAAAAAGGCCGGTCTTGACTAATCAATAAATATTCGGAGAATTATAAGCTATGGAAAAGATGTGGGCAGGCAGGTTTGCCAAGGAACTGAATAAGGAAGCCGATGATTTCAATTCGTCGATCCATTTTGACTGCAAGATGTATAAGCAGGATATAACCGGCTCGATGAAGCATGCGACAATGCTTGCAATGCAGAAAATCATCACCGATGACGATTGCGATAAGATTCTTGCCGGACTTCAGTCGATACTTGACGACCTTGACAGCGGCGCTCTTAAGTTCGATATGGACGCCGAGGATATTCATATGTTCGTTGAGTCCGAGCTGACAAAGCGTATAGGCGACGTCGGCAAGAAGCTCCACACGGCGAGAAGCCGTAACGATCAGGTTGCCGTCGATATCCGTCTTTATCTCAGAGACGAGACGGAAGAGATTATTCCGCTCATCAAGAATCTGCTTGCTGCCATACTTTCCGTTGCAAAGGATAATAAAAACACGATTCTTCCCGGATATACTCATCTTCAGCGTGCTCAGCCGATAACCTTTGCTCATCATCTTTTGGCTTACGCTATGATGTTTATCCGTGATATCGGAAGGCTTGAGGACGCTATGAAGAGGATGAATTATTCGCCTCTCGGCTCCTGCGCCCTTTCGGGTACAACATACAATACAAACCGTGAATTCGTCGCCGAGCAGCTCGGATTTGACGGAATCACGCTCAACAGCATTGACGGCGTTTCCGACAGGGATTTCTGCGTTGAGCTGATGAGTGCATTCGCAACGATTATGATGCACCTTTCCCGTTTTTCGGAGGAAATTATACTCTGGTCGAGCTGGGAGTTTAAGTTCATTGAGCTTGACGACAGCTTCACGACGGGCTCAAGCATCATGCCTCAGAAGAAGAACCCCGATATGGCAGAGCTTGTCAGGGGCAAGACGGGTCGTGTTTACGGCGACCTTTTCACAATGCTCACCGTTCTCAAGGGTATTCCGCTTGCATACAACAAGGATATGCAGGAGGACAAGGAGTGCATATTTGACAGCATTGCTACAGTTAAGCAGTGTCTTAAAGTTTTTGCTCCGATGATTGAAACAATGAAGGTCATCAAGGAGAATATGTATTCTGCGGCTCAAAAGGGCTTTATCAACGCAACCGACCTTGCCGATTACCTTGCTAAGAAGGGTCTTCCGTTCAGAAGCGCATATAAGCTTGTCGGTCAGATCGTTGCTCATTGCATTGATAACGGTCTTGTGCTTGAAACAATGCCGCTTGAGGATTACAAAAAGTACAGCGATTTGTTTGAGGAGGATCTTTTTACCGAGATTTCTCTCGAAACCTGCGTCTCCAAGAGAATTTCGGCAGGCGGAACGGGTCCCGAATCCGTTGAAAAGCAGATTGCGTATGTTGAAAATTATATTTAAACTTAAAAATATTTGGGCTGTCCTGATGAACAGCCCTTTTGTTCTAATTAAGTATTTGAAAATATTGTAAAACTATTTGAAAATTTTATTAAATGATGTATAATTACAGGAGGGTGATACCGATGGTTAATTTAAAAGGCAGAGATTTTCTGAAACTGCTTGATTTCACAAGCGAGGAAATT
>USJJ01000086.1 GCA_900554995.1 uncultured Ruminococcus sp.
AAGGCTTTCGTACCGGGCATCAACGACCTGCTGAAAGGTGGCTATCCCTTGAAAGACGGTACAACCGCGCTCTCCGCTCAGGAGAAGATTGAAAAGGCAATGCACCTGCACGAGCTTTGCGAGGACGAATATCTCTCACTGAGTATCGATGCAAGGCAAAGGGGCGTCGGAGGAGATATGCCCGGCACTGCCTGTCTCCATGAGCCTTATAAAATGCACAACGGAAATTATTCTTTCGCATTTTGCATAAGGGGAGTTGAGAAAAAATAATAAGATCATACACATAGTTAGCAGAATTTTTCAAGGATATTTATTTGTACAATGAGCATTGTACTCTGTGATAAAAATCGAAAGGATTTGATAAAATGATATTATCAACTCAGACTGAGGTCGGTTCAATGCGTTTCGGCGACGAGGACAATGTCTGTATGATCTGCGAGGCAGGCTTTGACGCACTTGATTACTCGATGTTCCGTATGCAGAATGACGACGATATTCTCAATAAACCCGATTACCGTAAACATGTGACGGAAATCAGGGACATTGTCGAAAGCTACGGCAAATTCTTCAATCAGGCGCATGCTCCTTTTCCGAGCCATCGGGAGGGGGACGATACATATAACACGGTTATACTCGAAAAAATCAAGCGTTCGATTGAAATTGCAGGCATTCTCGGAGCGAAAAATATTGTTATACATCCTACATATTACTGCAAGGACAGCAGAACGAATCTTGAAAAGAACGCAGAATTTTATAATGCTCTTATTCCTCTGTGTAAGGAGTATGATATAAAAATCGCCTGTGAGAATATGTTTGGAAGAGATCATCGAAGAGACTGTATTGTTCCGAATATTTGCAGCGTCGGCGAGGAGTTCAGGGCGATGATGGAAATGCTCGATCCGAGATATTTCACCGCCTGCGTTGATATCGGTCACGCAGGACTTGTCGGAACGACTGCTCCCGAGATGCTGAGAACGCTCGGCCACGATTACGTCGGCTGTCTGCACGTGCACGACAACGATTATCTTGAGGACAGGCATTGCCCGCCGTATTTCTATGATCTTGACTGGGAGGAGATCACTCAGGCACTGGCTGATATAGATTATAAAGGAGATTTCACATTTGAAGCGGACGAGTTTATGATAAACTATCCCGATGAGATTTTTCCGACTGCGTATAAGATTCTGCATGAAATCGGCAGAAATCTTATAAGAAAAATCGAAGAGAAAAGGGAGAGAATAAATGGCAAAACTTGAATGTGACCTTCACGGATCTCTTCTTGAAATTGAAAGTGCAATTGACGAAGCGGTTTCAAAGAGCGTGTCGGCGTCGGTGGAGGATGAATCCTATTGCGAACAGGGAGACTGTGCCTGCTCTGTCAAAGTATACGAGCGATACAGCTACATCGGAGGCAATAGGGTGAGCCTGAGCGTTACGCTGTTTGCCTGCAAGGAAAACGTGCACCTTACGGCGATTACATCGGGCGGAAGTCAGGCGATGTTTTTCAAGATCAACACTTTCGGAGAGGAAGCGTTTCTTGATACAATCCGTGATACGGTTGAAAGATTTATGTAAAGGAGAAAGAAAAGAATGAAGAAGTTTATTACGGTTTTATCGGCAATCACATTGGCGGCGGCTCTCACGGTCGGCTCGTCGGCGGCATATCTGGGAGATGTGGATAAGGACGGCAGTATTAACTCGGTCGATGCGCTTTCAATATTGAAGCACAGCGTCGGCTTTGAGGTTAAAAATTTTGACGAGGACTTGGCTGATGTCAACGGTGACGGAAATATCAATTCCGCAGACGCTCTGACAGTTCTCAATGTGTCGGTCGGTATTTCAAATGCCGAAACAATTCTTTCGGATAAAGAGGAAATATTGAAATTCTACAATGAAACAATTGACAAAACCTATGCAAAGGCAAAGAAAATAACATTTTCCATTGATGATGAATTTGACTATACCTTTGACGATAACAAAACAGAGCATATCAAGGATGTTTCCGATAAATACGAAGTCTATTTCACCGACGGTGCCGATGAGGACGGCTACACTCCGTATGCCTACGCACCCAACTCGGAATTGGATTTGAGTATGCTGAGCGATATCAGGATGAGGAAGAGAGCTAACGGTTACGTCGTTGAATTGACGATAAAGGACGAAAACACGGATTATATGGATGATTTCAATTATCAGATTGCAGGCGGTATGCCGATAATCTATGTCAGCAACGATGAATTTGACTATGTTCTCTGCTCAACGAATTATCCTGCAACACACGTTGTTGCCACTATTGATTGGCAGGGCTATATTGAATCGTTTTATGTCGATGTTCCGTATACAACCAACTCATATATTGAGTACCTGTATGAGGAGAAGTTTATCACAGCGATATAAAGGAAGTCGGACGCAGACAGCATTACATAGACATATTGGTATAAAATAAGAGGAGACTGATAATGAAAAAAATAATTGCGGTTATTTCTGCACTTTCGATTGCGGCATCTCTTACGATCGGTACTTCGGCGGCAAATCTCGGCGACGTTAACGGCGACGGAAAGATCAACTCAGCCGACGCCCTTTCGGTGCTCAAATACAGCGTCGGAATCAGCGAAAAGGGATTTATCAAGGCGAACGCCGATGTCAACAGGGACGGCTCGATCAATTCCGTTGACGCATTGAAGATACTTAAGGTTTCCGTCGGACTTGAGATGATGGACGATACACCGATATCCGAGAAGGAAATTGTCGATTTCTACAACACGGCACTCAACAAGACCTATTCTCAGGCAAAAAAGATCAAGATTGTAACCGACGAGGTTTGCACATACACCTTCAACGGCGAAAAGACCGTTTTCGGTTCAGATCCGATTGAGACCGAGGCGGAGTTTGTGAACGGCTTGGATGAGGATGATTTCCCCGTCAGCGCATACGGACCCGATACAAAGCTCACCGAGGATATGCTCAACTCCGTTGCGTTTATTAAGAACAGCAACAGCAATGAGATCAGAATGGTGATAAAGCCGGAAAAGGTCGCTGTCAGGAAGGATTCCGTTTACAACGCCGCAGGCGGCTTCCCGTTTGAATCAAGCTTTGACGGCACGGAGCTCAAGGACTACACCTCGGGCAGTGTAACATACACCGGAACCGAGATTAAAGCCGTTATTGATAACAGCGGCAGGGTGACGGAGCTTACCGTAAAAACTCCCTACGATTCTGTTCTCAATATGAAACAGAAGAACGGAAAAACCGACAAAACTACCGAAAAGGGAACGTCAACATATATTGCAAAATTCTCTTTTTAACGGTTACTGCGCCACAGCTCACTGCATAGTATAAAGTAGGCGGTGAGAAAATTGAAACGCAAAAGAAAAATTGCCCCGATCGTTGCGATAATTCTTGTCGTTGCGGTCGGGGTCTTGCTTATATCGGCAGAAATAAGAATATCCAACGTCAGAGGGAAGCTGATCAGCTATGCGGCAAAAAATGCTGCGTCGTCGGCGACAACGGTCGGAATAGAAAAATCGCTTGATACGGACAGGGTCAGATATGCCGACCTTGTCAAATTCAGACGTGACCGGAACGGCAATATTGTCTCCGTCTCGACCGACGCTTATTACCTCAACAAAATCGGTAATAATATCGGAGACGAGGTGGATAAGCAGATCAATGAGATGAAATCGTATGTTTTGAAAATTCCCGTGAGCGTGCTTTTCAGCGAACAGTTTATCAACGGCAGAGGTCCGAAGATGCCCGTGATATTCGTTATGACGGGGATCACGACTACCGATTTTGAAAACGAATTTACGGCGGCGGGCGTCAATCAGACGCATCACAGAATAATGCTGAACATAAAAATCAACACCTATGTCATTCATTCGGGCAATGTTATCGTTGTGCCGTATGAAACCAATGTTTGCATTGCCGAAAGCATTGTTGTCGGAATCACACCGCAAACTTTTGCTGAAATTATGAGATAAAAGTTGTAAATCGTGCTTGAATTTGGTATAATAACCAAGAGAATGAGCTGCGGATATAACGAGATAAAGAGGCAAGAAAGCATATTGAGATATTCGGCTTTAAATGATATTAAAATAAAACGCAGCCTTTAAAAGGTTAAAAGTCTAAAATCTGTTATGGAGTGCTGTTATGAGTGAATTTGAAAGAGCAAGCAAGCGTGCAAAGGAGCTGAGGGATCTTCTCAACTACCACAGCCACAAATATTATGTTGAGGACAATCCCGAGATTGAGGATTTTGAATATGACAGACTTATGAGGGAGCTTTCCGATATTGAGGATAAGTTCCCCGAGCTTGTCACGCCCGATTCACCGACAAGGCGAGTCGGCGGCAGTGCCGACGGTCAGTTTGAGCCCGTTGAACACGCTGTCCATATGGAGAGCTTGCAGGACGCTTTCAGCCTGGACGAGCTCAGAGCCTTTGACAAAAGGGTGAGGGAGACCGAGCCAAACGCAACATACGTTGTCGAGCCGAAAATTGACGGTCTTTCGGTGTCGCTTGAATATGAAAACGGTATTTTTAAAAGAGGCTCAACCCGTGGCGACGGAACGATCGGTGAGAACGTCAGCGCAAATCTCTGCACGGTCGGTTCAATTCCGCTTCACCTTAAAAGAGAGCTTGACGAGATTGAGGTCAGAGGCGAGGTCTATATGCCCCGTGAGGTTTTTCTCAAGCTCGTTGAACAGCAGGAGAATAATGAAGAAAAGCCGTTTAAAAACCCACGAAATGCCGCCGCAGGATCCCTCAGACAAAAGGATCCGAAGATTACGGCAAAGAGACATCTTGATATTTTCGTATTTAATATCCAACGTATCAGCGGCAAGGTGCTGACGGGTCATAAGCAGTCGCTTGATTATATCAAGGAGCTCGGGTTCAAGACGATTCCGTTCTATACTCCCTGCGATAATATTGAGGACGCAATAAAAGAGGTTGAGCGCATCGGAGAAATAAGAGGGACTCTGCCCTTTGATATCGACGGCGCTGTTATAAAGGTCGACAGCTTTGAACAGCGTGAGGTGCTCGGAAGCACGTCAAAGTTCCCGAAATGGGCAATAGCCTTTAAATATCCCCCCGAGGAAAAGCAGACAAAGGTTGTCGACATTGAAATAAACGTCGGCAGGACAGGCGTTCTGACACCGACAGCTGTATTTGAACCGGTTATGGTTGCAGGTTCGCTCATAAGCCGTGCAACGCTCCACAATCAGGATTTTATAACCGAAAAGGATATTCGCATCGGAGACACTGTGACGATCCGAAAGGCGGGCGACATTATTCCGGAGGTGCTGAACGTTGTTGAACATACGGGTTCATCGCTTCCGTATATTATGCCCGAATTTTGTCCGTCGTGCGGCGCAAGGGTTGTGCGCGAGGAGGGCGAAGCGGCTCTCCGCTGTCTGAACACGGATTGCCCGGCTCAGCTTCTGAGAAATCTTATTCACTTTTGCTCACGTGATGCAATGGACATTGAGGGACTGGGCGAGAGTAATATTGAGCTGTTCGTTAACTCGGGTCTTATCAAGAACCCTGCGGATATTTATCATCTTGAGGCGGAGCAGATTGTACCGCTTGAACGTATGGCGGAACAGTCGGCTAATAACCTCATAGCCGCAATAAACGAATCAAAGAAAAATGATCTTTCAAAGCTCGTTTTTGCACTCGGCATACGTCACATTGGTCAAAAAGCCGCAAAGCTCATCTCTGAGCGTTTCGGCACAATGACGGCTCTGATGAATGCAAGCTACGATGATATAATGACAATAGACGGATTCGGGGCAATAATGGCAAAGAGCGTTGCCGACTATTTCAATATGCCCGAGAGCATTGAACTGATTGACAAGCTGATGGCAGCGGGGCTCAATATGAAGTCGCTCAAGGAGGTTAAGGATATGCGCTTTGCCGGCAAGACATTCGTTCTGACGGGCACCTTGCCGACCTATAAGAGGAACGAGGCGGCGAGTATTATCGAGAGCTTCGGCGGCAAAACTGCGTCGTCCGTCTCAAAGAGAACAGACTTCGTTTTGGCAGGCGAGGATGCCGGCAGCAAGCTCCAAAAGGCGAACGATCTCGGTATAAAAGTTATCAGCGAGGAAGAGTTTCGAGAGATGATAAAATAATTTAAAAAAATTCAAAAAAATACTTGCATTTCTTAAATTCTGTGGTATAATAACATACGTTCTCAGCCAATAAGGCTGCGTACAACAAGAGAATATGGCGAATGGGAGCATAGCTCAGCTGGGAGAGCATCTGCCTTACAA
>USJJ01000087.1 GCA_900554995.1 uncultured Ruminococcus sp.
TCTCGGTCTCTATTCTCCCGAACAAATGCGACGTCACGAGGTTCTGCCCGGCATTTCCGGATGGGCTCAGGTTAACGGGCGCAACACTCTTACATGGGAGCAGAAATTTGCCTATGATATTTACTACGTTGATCATTACAGCTTTTTGATGGATATGAAAATATTCTTTAAAACTATTGAAAATGTTTTGCGTCAGGATGGAATAAACAGCGAAAATGACAATACGATGAAAAAATTTACGGGAAACACAGAAAAAGTTTAAAAGAGAGGATGTTCCGCATTGAAAAAAATACTTTATGTCGCTACGGTTGCGGAGCATTTTTATTATTTTCATCTCCCCTGCTTTAATTTTTTTAAGGAGATCGGCTGGCAGGTTGACGTTGCCTGTCACGGCGACAGAATTCTTCCTTTCTGCGATAACAGATTTGACATACATATCAAAAGATCTCCCGCCGACAAGGAAAATCTGACAGCATACAGAGAACTGAAAAAAATTATTAAAAACGGTCATTATGATATAATTCACTGTCACACACCTATGGGCGGAATCCTTGCACGGCTTGCCGCAAAAAGCGAACGAAAAAAGGGAACTACGGTCATATATACAGCCCACGGCTTTCATTTTTATAAGGGAGCTCCCCCACTCAATTGGCTCATATATTATCCTATTGAGCTTATTATGTCGAGATTGACAGATTGTCTTATAACAATTAACGACGAGGACTTTGCGTTTGCAAAAAAACATCTGAAAGCGACGAAAATTGTCAAGGTAAACGGCGTCGGATATAACAGCGATATTTTTTATAAAGTTCCGACCGAAGAGAAAACAGAACTGAGAATTAAAAAAGGTTATTCTGCCGACGAACAACTGCTTATCTATGTTGCCGAAATGAACGCCAACAAAAATCAGGCAATGCTTATACGTGCAGCAAAAAGGCTTAAGGACAACGGCAAAAAGATTCGGCTTCTTATAGTCGGTGCAGATAACTGCAACGGCGAATACGTTAAATTTGCAAAAGCCCTCGGCGTTTCCGATATTGTTGACTTTCTCGGTCACAGAAATGACGCCTGTGATCTTGTTCATATAAGTGATATCGCTGTCGGCTCAAGTCTCAGAGAAGGACTCCCCGTGAACGTTATGGAGGCTCTCGCCTGCGGATTGCCTGTGGTTCTTTCCGACAACCGTGGTCACCGTGCCCTTTGTCACGACGGGGTCAACGGATATATCGTACCCTTGAACGATGATAAAACTATGGCAGACAGAATTTCCAAATTGCTTAACAATCCCGAAATCTATAAAAAAATGTCAGAAAATGCAGTTATCGGAATCCAGCCTTATTCAAAAGAACAGGTTGTTGAAGAGCTGAAAGAAGTATATAAAGAATACATAGGGTAACGCCGCTCAACCTGAGGCTTCCCTAACAAACTTGCTTTGAGAAAGGTACAAAATGGTTAATTTCGATTTTGACTTTTATGAAATAGTTGTATGGGTTGCCACGATCGCCTTGTGCCTTATCACGGTGGCAGCCCGTTCAATGCCGCTCAAGGCAACCGGCGGGCTCGGGCAGCCGCTGCCGAATCCGATATCTCTAATTCTCGCTATCGCCTTTTTTGCCGCCTTTGCGGGATTAAGAAGAACAATCGGCGATACATATTCCTATATGTATTCATTTGAAAGTCTTGGTGACAGTGGCAACCCAGTTAGCTTTGATATGCTGCTGAACGCGGAAGGCTTTTCATTCATACAAAATATTATTAGAAATCATACCAACGATCCGCAGGTACTCATTTTCGTGTGCACGGCGATCGGAATGATCCCGTCGCTCATCTTTTTATACGCCTATTCTTCCCCGTTTGACCTTGGAATATATCTTTTCGTAACATACGGTTACCTCGGAGGAATGATGGACGGTATGAGGCAGTATATGGCGGCTTCCTTTGTCCTTGCCGGTACAAAGTTCCTCTTTTCAATGAAGAAGAGTTCGTTTTTTAAATATGCTGTTTTTATTCTACTGGCATATACTATCCATCAAAGTGCACTAATGATGCTCTTGATTTTTTTTGTTGTTCGCAGAAAAGCTTGGAAAAAAAGCTCATATGTAATAGTCCTCGCAAGTGTGGTTGTAACTGCGGGCTTTGATAAAATTCTTCCGTCATTCCTTGGCGCACTCGAGGATACAAGCTATTCGGGATATGCAACAAACGGTTGGTTCACAAACGGTCAGGAGGGCGGCAGCAGTATAATGCGAGTTCTTGTCGCTGCAGCTCCGATTGTTGTTGCGTATCTCAACCGAGACCGAATGAAAATGCTCGGGCACATAGGCGACATATTGACCAATATGGCATTCTTGAACGTAGCCATATATATTGTTGCCTTGTATAACTGGATTTTTGCCCGACTTGCGATCTATCTGTCGCTGTATTTCATCATTTTCACGGTATGGGTTGTGAGCTATGCCGTGAAACCAAAGGATCGTGCCGTATATATTACCGGGTTGGTTATCCTCTTCTTCCTTTTTTCAAGAGGAATTGCATATCAGATAAATATGTATCAGTCGGATTACTTCCTTCCCGGCAGAAGACTTTTCAGATGAGGTAATAAAATGAAGTATTTTATGTTTAATCATGTCGGCAGTGAAAATCACGGATGTGAGGCTCTTGTAAGAGGCAGTATGAATATAATTTGCAACAGCGACGAAAATGCTGACTTTGTTCTCTCTTCATACAATCCCGAATCCGACACCGGATTCAAAGGGATAACCGTAAAATCTGCGGAAACAAGGAAGCTGAACAGCTTTGAAAAGATCATTGCGGCCATTGATCTTAAGATCAACCATTCGGAGGTTTACTCCCTAGAGAAAATGTATTCTCCGATTGTTGCCGATGCGGCAGATTGCGATATATGTCTTTCGATCGGCGGAGATACTTACTGCTACGGTGATAATCACGGAATTCAGGTTCTGACCCACGAATTAAAAAAAACCGGTAAAAAGGTGGTTCTTTGGGGTGCATCCATCGGTGAAAAAGATCTTACCGAGCAAAAGCTTGAAAGCCTTAAGGATTTTGACGCCGTATTTACAAGAGAACCGATTACCTATTCCCTTCTTAAAGAAAAAAATGCCAATGATAATATTCATCTTTTTTCAGATCCTGCTTTTTGTATGGAAAGAGAGAGCGTTGAACCGATCTGCGGTTTTACAAGAGGAAATACGCTCGGTCTTAATATCAGCCCACTGATTGCGGCAGGTAACCCAAAGACATATGAAATTGTTGAGGATTTTCTTTCATATGTTTTTGCAAATACAACGCTGAGGGTTCTTTTGATTCCGCACGTTGTTGAAAAGGATAACAACGATTATGATTTTATGATGCCGATTTATGAAAAGTTTTCCGACACGGAAAGAATCGCTGTTCTTCCACCGAATCTCAATGCTATGCAGTATAAAGGCTACATTGCCAACACAAGATTTTTTATCGGAGCGAGAACTCATGCGACGATCGCCGCATATTCAAGCGGTGTTCCAACAATCGCACTCGGTTACAGCGTAAAAGCAAGAGGAATTGCAAAGGATATTTTCGGCAAAGAAAAATACGTGCTCAATTTCTCCGATATGGAGAGCTCCGAGCCGCTCAGAGACGAATTTTTGAAACTCATTGAAAGCGAAAATGATATTCGCCGAGAGCTGATGACGAGTATCCCTCTGAGAATGAGAAGTGCAATGGAAGCGGGAGAGATTCTTCAAAAAATATGACGGGAGTGACATTATGAAAAAGCAAATACTTTTTGTCATCCCATCTATGCGAAGCGGGGGAGCCGAAAAAAGTCTTTTGACTTTGCTGACTCTTTTTGATTACAGTCAATATGATGTTGATCTTCTTTGCTTTCGCCACGACGGATTATTTTTCGAAAAAATCCCGAAAAAGGTTAACATTATCTCAGATAACAAAAACTACGAAATGTTTGACGGTGACGCTTTAACCGCAGTAAAATATTTTCTTAAAAGAGCAAAGATTTTTTCTGCAATTGACCGATGGAAATATTCAAAAATTTATAAAATATCCGACGCTCACGAACGGGAAGAAATTCAGTGGAGATATCTGAAAAGACAGCTTCCTAAGTTAAGAAAAAAGTATGACTGCGCTGTCGGTTATCTTGAGGGAAATGCCGACAGATATGCCGTTGAATGCGTCCGTGCAAAGAAGAAATTCTGTTATATCCACAATGATATAAAGAAACTCGGATTTGATCAAATCAGTTTTCAGGATACATTTCGTTTTGCCGACGGAATTGTAACGGTTTCGAATGAATGTGAATCTAGCCTTTTATATTTTTTTCCGGAATATTCTGAAAAATTTATTGTAATTGAAAATATTACGAGCCGTGACATACTTTTTAATGAAAGTATATTATTCTCGCCATACCGGGAAGAGGATACAATAAAAATTTGTACAGTCGGCAGATTTTCAGAACAAAAAAACATCCCTCTTGCCGTTGACGCCTGCGCTGAGCTTGCAGACAGAGGCAGGAATATCAAATGGTATCATATCGGCGACGGACCGCTGAGAGATGAAGTAAGAAATTATGTTGGGAAAAAGGGTGTGGCTGACCGTTTCATTATGCTCGGAGAAAAATCAAATCCCTACCCATATATCGGTCAATGTGATATTTACGTTCAGCCGTCTCTCTTTGAGGGCAAATCAATTGCAATCGACGAGGCAAAATGCCTTTGCCGTCCGATTGTCGTGACCGATTTCTCAACCGTTCACGATCAAATAACCGACGGTGTCAACGGCTTGATATGCCGGATGGATAAAATTGATATGGCGGATAAAATCGAATATCTTATTGAAAACAAAAGCGAGAGAACAAGGCTGACCGAGAATCTCTCCCGTGAAAAAGTCGGAAACGAAGAAGAAATTTATAAATTATATGAGCTGATCAACGAATGAGGCGAAGCGATGACCGTACTTGTAATTTTACTATTAATTATTATAGCCGTTATAGGGTATGACCTGTGGGAAGAATTTTTCACCTGGCTCAGCCGGATAAAAATCGGACGGCTTTCCGAATCCGAATGGCGGAGCAAAACTAAAAAAGTTTTGCTTAAATGGATAAAAAACGGAGCACCCGAGGTTCTTTTAAACGACAGCAAAAAAACAAGCATTATTAAAAAAATAAACGATTACGGAAAAATAACATCCGTTACATATTGGCAGGATGCCGCCCTACTCAAAGCAACGAACTGTATGAAAGACGATGATGTCGGCTCGGAGGTTAACAGCCTTGTCTCCAGATATATTCCCGGCGATAACGGTGAGTGGAAAATTATTCCGAAAAGAATCGACTGTGCTATGCTCTGCTATGAGGTTCTTTCAAGCAGATATACCGACAATGATGCTCTTAAACCTGCGATGGACTACACGGCAAATATGCTGAAAGCAGCCGCAGAAAGACACGGAACGATTCCTTACAACGAGAGCATTCCCGAATACAGATTTGTTGACACTGTCGGAATGATTTGTCCGTTTATGATGAAATATGCTCTTACATATAATGAGGAAGAATACATCACTCTTGCGATGAATCAGATAAGGGAGTACCGTGAACACGGATTTAACGATAAAATTAAAATTCCGTTTCACAGCTTTAAAGAGGGAAGCTACGAGCTGCTCGGCGTATGCGGTTGGGGCAGAGGCTGTGCATGGTGGGCGATAGGAATTATCGACAGTCTAAAAGCCCTTCTTCAAAGCGACGGACACAATAAAGAAAAAGCCGAGCTTTTGAAGCTCTCGATTGAAATTCTTAACGCTATTAAGGGTTATATCCACGATGACGGAACGGTTGACAGAATGGTATTGAATTTTTCGATTCCCGACAGCTCCGCCTGTGCAATGCTTGCATACTGCTATTCATATATGGCAGATCTTTTAAAAAATGACGAATATAAAAATCTTGCGATAAAAATGAGAGAGAAGCTGAGATCGGTCACACGCAGAAGCGGTATTGTTGATCTTTCTCAGGGAGACACACACGGAATCGGTTTCTACTCCGAAAAATTATGCGTTGTCCCTGCCGCTCAGGGCTTTGCCATTGCAACAAGCGAAATTCTCGGCAAATAATCGAAAAAGGAGTGAAATTATGATAACAGGATTAATGTTAACAATGGGAAGTTTGTTA
>USJJ01000088.1 GCA_900554995.1 uncultured Ruminococcus sp.
TGCCTGAAAGGGCGGTGTGATATGGGTTATATTGAATTTGCAGATGTTTATAAGAGATATAAATCCGGCTCCGACACGGTCAATGCGCTTGACGGGGTCAGCTTCAGTATAGATAAAGGCGAGCTTTGCGTTGTTGTAGGCCCCAGCGGAGCCGGAAAAACAACGCTTTTGAACGTTCTCGGAGGAATGGACAGATGCTCCGAGGGTCAGATTGCCGTTGACGATAAGATTATCACGGATTTCGGTAAGCGTATGCTTATGCTTTACCGCAGGAGCGAGGTGGGCTTCATCTTTCAGTCCTATAACCTTGTGCCGAATCTGACGGCGATAGAGAACCTTGAGCTTGTGGCAAACCTGAGCGACAAGGCTGTTGACTGTATGGCTCTTCTGAAACTGGTAGGTCTTGAAAAAAGGGCAACTCTTTTCCCGTCTCAGCTTTCGGGCGGTGAGCAGCAGCGAGTTGCGATCGCAAGAGCGCTTGTCAAAAAGCCGAAGCTCCTCCTCTGCGACGAACCTACGGGAGCGCTTGACTTTGAAACGGGAATCCAGGTTCTCAAGCTCATAAAAAAGGTTTCCGAAATAATGAAAATGACGGTTGTAATAATAACCCATAACCATGCGATAGCACCGATTGCGGATCGTATTATAACAATGAAAAGCGGAAAAATCAGCAAGATTGAGATTAATGACACACCGATGCCGGTCGAAAGGATAGAGTGGTAATGACGAAAACCCTCATCAAGGATACTCTTCGTTCCATTGCCGCAAACAAGCTGAGATTCATTTCGGTTGCGATTATTGTTGCTCTCGGAATCAGCTTCTATGTCGGCATAAATTCGGCGTCTCCTGCGATGAAATATGAGGCAAACGAGTATTTCAACAGGAATAATCTGATGGATGTTTGCGTCACGTCGCCGATCCCGTTTACGGACGATGATATTGAAAAAATCGAAAAAATAAAAAATGTAACGCAGGTTGTCAGATCACAGTATGTTGACGGCTATGCGGAGCTCGGCCGTGATACGATTGTCAACAGGAACGGAACAGAGCTTATCTGCCGCATAAGCTCACTCGATATTGAGAAAGCCAAGGCGTTCCTTGACGGCGAAAAGGATCCGACATATCTCAACCGCCTTGATCTTAAGGCTGGCAGGCTGCCCGAAAAGGCGGGAGAATGTGTAGTTGACGAAAAATCCGCGGAGCTCTATGACGACATTAAGATCGGCAAGACGATGAACATTTCCCGCGGAGAGAGCGATTCGGAAATTACACTTAAAACGACAAAGTTCGTGATAGTCGGTATTGTCACTTCGCCGAGATATATCTCGCTTGACAGGGGACAGACAAAGCTCGGGACCGGCAAGCTGGATTCCTATATTTATGTTATGCCGTCTGCATTTTCCTCGGACGATGTTAACGAATTGTTCGTCAAGATGAGATATTCGGATGCTATTGACAGTTTCTCCGACGAATATTCGGAGAGATCGAATAAAATTGCCGAGGAGATAAAGAAAACCTCCGAGGAGGCAATCGGCTCCAAGCTGTCTGAGCTGAAAAAGGAATACACTCAGAAAATTGACGATAAGAAAAATGAGATTTCGGAATATAATAAATCAAGTGCGGAGGAGCTGAAGGCAAAAGAGGCTTCAATTAAGGAGTTTAAGGAATATGTTGACAATGAGGACAGCATTCTCAAGGATCTCAAAAAGTCCAACGAAAGCTCAATCAACAGCGCATCGGCAACTCTGAAAAGTCTTGAAAAACAGCTTGATACACTGACTGCATCGTATAATGCCGATGTTAAATCGAGGGACAGTCAAAGCTCGGAGATAAAAGGTTACAGTGAGCTGAAAAAGCTCTATGACGACCTTGAAAAGAAGCATAATTCTGCGGAAATCGAGCTTAACACTCTTGAGGGAACATATCAGCAGAAAAAGACGGAGCTTTCCGTAAAGAATAAAGAGATAAGCGGACACGAAAGTCGTATTTCAGATTACGAAACGAGAATTTCAACGCTGACATCGGACATCGCCGAGCTGGACAGCAAAATCAAAAGGCTCGAACAGGAGCAAAGCTCGCAGAGCGAAAAGGTTACGGCTCAAAATTCGGTTGTCAGCTACATAAAAACCGAAATAAAAAAGCAGCAGGATATCATTGACGACAGCAACTCGACAAATTCCGAACGGCTTGAGGCGATGAGAGAGAGAACAAAGCTGAATAACAGTCTTTCAACTGCTCAAAATGAGCTTAATTCACGCATCAACGAATTGAATGACATAAAGTCGGAGCTGTCTGCGGCGCGTGCCGAAAAGACGAAGAAGGAAAACGAAAAAGCTCAGATATCTTCAAACCTTTCGTCGGAAAGATCTGCACTTTCAACCGCAAAGTCACAGAAAGATGTTTTGCAGACCGAATATAACAATGCCGAGGCGAATTATAATTCGGCAAAAAAAGCGTACGATACAGATTCGGCAACGCTCTCAAAATATATGACCTCGATGAATGAGCTGACAAGAGGACAGACGAGTCTGACTCAGCTTATCGAAAAGGTTGAGCGGGAAGAGCAGGAGATTGCAGGTCTGAACATCAGTGTCACGCAGGCACAGATCAGATATACTCTTGCTTCCAGAAACAGTTCGATCAAGGTTGAAAAGGCGGAATATGATCTCAAGGTTGCGAAAAGCCGTTACAATGTTGTTGACGGCGAGTATACCGAGCTGAAAAATGATATTGACAGTAAAAAGGAGACACTCAATTCAGAATTGAAGTCGCTTCAAACCACGCTGAAAAATATTTCCGACCTCAGATGGACTGCGACACCGAGAAACGAGCTTGCGGGCTTCGACAGCTTCGGCGTCAGCCTTGAAAATATCAAGTCGATGTCAACGGTTTTCCCGATTGTATTTTTCCTGACGGCGATGATCGCCTGCTTCGTTATAATGGTTAAGAATGTTGAGGAAGAGCGAAAGGAAATCGGAGTCTTTAAATCGTTCGGTTATTCCGATATTTCAATCATTTTTAAGTTTATGATATACGCCGTCCTTGCTTGGGCGATAGGAGTTTTTGTCGGAACGGTGATGGGAACCTGTGTTCTCCCGTTTGTGATCTGCTCGATTTACAATATGACATACAGTGTGCCGAATGTCGGAACCGTTTTCCTTACAAATTATGTTTTCTTCGGAATAGGACTTTCGTTTGCGATGATTATTGTCGCAACATTCTTTGCGGCAATACGTGAATTGAAATATGATCCGGCAACGCTTATGCGTCCGAAAAATATTACCTACAACCGCCGAAATTTCCTTGAAAAAATCCCTGCCCTGTGGAACAGGATGAGCTACGGAATGGTTGTTGTGGCAAGAACGGTTTCAAGAAGCCGTGGAAGAGTTATGATCGGCACGGTCGGAATTGCGTGCTGTACCGCTCTGATTCTGTCCTCGCTCGGACTTATTAATTCAACCGCCGCAGTGTCGGGGACACAGTATGCGGACGACGGCATATTTAAGTATGATATAATGTATGTTCTGAAAACTCCGCAGCAGCAGGATGCGTCGATCCTTAAGAAAATAAGAAACGACCAGCGTACCGAAAGTGCAACATTATACGGCAACCGAAATGCAATTGCGACTGCCGATACGGATCAGGCGGATGCAAAGCGCCCGGTCAATGTAATTGCAATGGAGAGCGACGACGAGTTTTCACAATATGTAAATTTCAGAACGGTAAGCGGCAACCTCGACCTCGGCAAAGGAAATGTCGTCATAACCGACAAAATGGCTAAGAACCTCGGATTCGGTGTCGGGGACAATATAAGATTGACTTTGCCCGACGGAGACATTCACACCGCAAGAGTCAGCGGAATTGTGAAGAACTACACAAACCACTATGTCTATATGACGTCGGAAACCTATAAGACGGTGTTAGGCGAGGAACCGCAGTACAAATATATAATTGTTGATGCAAAGTCGTATCTTGAGGACAAGGATATTAAAAATTTTGCTTCGGACTTTCTTAAGGAGGATATCGTCACGGGAGCTTCGACCGCTTCGGAGATGGCAAGCTCCGTCGATGTTTCGATCGACAGAATTTTTGCGGTCGTAATGCTGTTCGTGCTTTCGGCGTGCCTCTTGGCGCTGATAGTTATGTATACAAACTCCAATGTAAACCTCAGCGAGAGGACGAGAGAAATAGCGAATATAAAGGTTATCGGTCTGAGCGATCACGAGGTTCTGATTTACGTTATCCGCGAAAATATAATTTCCACAATTTACGGTGCTTTGGCCGGACTTGTTGCCGGAATTTTCCTGCATAAGGTGCTTATCGGGTTTATCTCGGTAGACAATATCGTTTACGGCAGCTCAATTGCCTGGTGGAGCTATCTTGTAACGCTTATTATTATCTCACTGATTTCTGCGATCTCCGCCCTGCCGATCAAGATTAAGGTTGACAGAATCAATATGGCGGAAACGCTAAAGGAAATTGAATAAACGGTCTTTTCAAAAATAAAGAGCAGTGACGTTGAATCTATCACGTCACTGCTCAAAATTTTAACTTTGATTGTCCTTAAAACTTTTATTTGATTTGTTTTCTGATTTTCTGCAGGTATTCAAGCGACTCATTTATATCCTTTTCATCGCCGAAATTGTCACGGTAAAGCTCAATCACGGCGGTGTTGTCATAGCCGTGGGCTTTCAAGGCATCAAACAGCTTTTTGAAATCATAATTTCCTTTGCCGGGAGCGAGGCAATCGTGCTCTGCCGTACCGTCACTGAGATGAACCTGAGCAATTTTATCCCCGAGCAGATCAATGAATTCAAATTCGTTTTGATTTGTCCTGCGGCATTGCTTGACGTCCAGCACCGCTTTGAAATCATCGCCGACGAGGTCGGCAACCTTTTTCATATAGTGCGGATCGGAGCAAAGGCAATTATTTACATTTTCGTGTGCGATAAAAACGCCTGATTTTTTTGCTGCATTGTGCAATTTGAGATAGTTCTCGGCATATAATTCAGGTGAGTATCTTTTTCGGCTTTTTCCGCCATGCAGAACGATGAGCTCCGCACCGAGCGTGTTTGCCGCATTAAAATATCTTTTGTAAAATTCAATGCTGTCATTCGTCCGACGGTCATAGTTGCTGAAAAACATAAACGGCTCAAATGCCGAGGTGAACGGATGGATCGAGCGTACCCTTATATCATAGTATTCCCGTATTCTGCAAAGCTCTTTTAAATATCCGCCCTCAAGCTCACAGGCGGAATTAAAAAAGATCTCCGCTGTTTTTGCCCCGGATCTTCCGACAGCCTCAAACGATTCCTCAATCAGCGCCGGATAGAAGCAAGAGGAGGAAACTCCGATTTCCATATCAACACCTGCCTTTTTCATTGATATTTTAGCACCATATCTGCCGACGGTAAAGACTTTTTTCCTGTTATTTGCAGAAAATATTATCAAATTGTTAATTTTTTCAAAAACACTTGATTTTTACGGCAAACGGGCTATAATATATTTAGCACTCAGGGAACAAGAGTGCTAAAACGACAAATATTTAGTTTTTATAGGAGGCTTTCACAATGAAAATTAAACCGCTTGCAGACCGTGTTGTTGTTAAGATGACAGAGGCTGAAGAAAAAACACAGAGTGGAATTATTCTTGCATCTTCCGCTAAGGAGAAGCCGCAGATAGCCGAGGTCCTTGCTGTAGGTCCCGGAGGTCTTGTTGACGGCAAAGAGGTTGAAATGTATGTTAAGGTCGGCGATAAGGTAATCACCGGAAAATATGCAGGCACCGAAGTTAAGCTCGACAAAGAAGAGTACATCATCGTTCGTCAGAGCGATATTCTTGCAATAGTAGAATAACAGGAGGAATTCATCATGGCTAAACAGATTATTTACGGAGAAGAAGCCAGAAAGGCTCTCCAAGCAGGTATTGATAAGCTTGCCGATACAGTTAAAATCACACTCGGCCCCAAGGGCAGAAACGTTGTTCTTGACAAGAAGTACGGCTCACCGTTAATCACAAACGATGGCGTTACAATCGCTAAGGACGTTGAACTTGAGGATCCGTTCGAGAATATGGGCGCACAGCTCGTTAAGGAAGTTGCAACAAAGACAAACGACGTTGCCGGCGACGGTACAACTACCGCTACACTCCTTGCACAGGCT
>USJJ01000089.1 GCA_900554995.1 uncultured Ruminococcus sp.
CATTCCGGCAGGGCACACGCAGCAATTTATGCGGTATTGTCATAGGTTTAAATGACAGTTGTCAACTGCTTTCCGAATCAGCCCAGAAGTGATGTTATGAAATCAAAAGCCTGACTGAGCGCCTGCTGAATTGCGTGTGCGGCATCGGGGGAAATTGCTCCGATTGCCTGAATCAGCGCATTAATAAGGTCCGAAATCAATGCAATAATTGCCATCATAATCTTTCATCTCCTCGTTTTCAGTTTGGCGGTCACTCACCATTGCCATTTTATCCCTCAATCATACTTTTGTCAAGCGGCTTTTTATCCCCTACTTCCCATTTAAACCAAGACGGTAAAATCTTCCCATTGATATTTATTCAAAGGGAGGATGATAGAATTTATAATTCGGCTTTGGTTTCGCAATAGATACAGCGGTAAACCTTATGCTTGCTGTCGCCGGTGAGCTTAAAGATATGCGGCAGTTCCTGCTCCGTTGAGGTGATGCAACGGGGATTTTTGCACTTGATTATATTTTTAAGCTGTTTCGGAAGATCAACCTTTTTCTTCTCGACTAGTTTTCCGTCCTTGATCACATCAATTGTGACGCCGGGATCAACGTAGCCGAGAACATCAAGGTCAACGTCATAATCGGAATCTATCTTAATAATATCCTTCTTGCCGAGCTTACTGCTGGTAACGTTCTTTATAATCGCAATTGAGCAACCGAGCTTATCCAATCCGAGGAGATTGTATATCTCCATACCCTTGCCGGCTTTTATATGATCTATTACTATACCGTTTTTAATGGAATCTATATTCATATTTCTACCCCCAAAAGTTTAAGAATGAGCGCCATTCTCATATATTTGCCGTTAAGAACCTGTTTAAAATAGCAGGCTCTCGGGTCGTCGTCAACCGCAACGCTGATTTCATTTACACGAGGCAGCGGATGAAGAATCGAAAGATCCCTTTTGGCATTTACAAGCTTATCGGGTGTGAGAATATAGCTGTCCTTCAGACGGAGGTAATCCTCTTCATTGAAGAAACGCTCTTTCTGAACTCTCGTCATATAGAGCACGTCAAGCTCGGGCATTACCTTTTCAAGGTCGGTAGTCTGAATGTATTCAAGGTTATTTGCCTTGATAACATCGTTCTTGACATAGCTCGGGAGCTTGAGCTCTTCGGGAGAAATGAGGATAAACTTCACGTTATTATATCTTGAAAGCGCCTGAATAAGCGAATGTACGGTTCTTCCGAACTTCAGGTCACCGCAGAATCCGACTGTCAGATTATCAAAGTGTCCCTTTTCACGGCTGATCGTGAGAAGATCTGCAAGCGTTTGTGTCGGGTGATTATGCCCGCCGTCGCCTGCATTGATAACAGGAATTGAAGCATTGAGCGAGGCAACATACGGTGCGCCCTCTTTCGGATGGCGCATTGCGATGATATCCGCATAGCAGGAAATAACCTTTACCGTATCCGCAACGCTTTCACCCTTTACGGCAGAGCTGGATTTTGCATCAGCCATTGAAAGGACATTTCCTCCGAGCTCATACATCGCCGCCTCAAAGCTGAGTCTTGTGCGTGTTGACGGCTCAAAGAAGAGAGTTGCCAGCTTCTTTCTGCGGCAGGCATCCGCATATTTATCGGGATTTGCAATTATATCCTTTGCACGGGCGATGAGCTCGTCAATTTCCTCAACCGAGAGATCAAGAATACTTATAACACTTCTCATTTTTTGCCTCCGATCCAGCTTTCATCCGACGGATTGTTTCTGAATTTGATCAATCTTTCAACGTCCGTCTTTGCGATATATCCTTCCTGCGCCGCAATTTCTGCAATTGCGTCAAAATTTGTGAGGCTTATATTTTTCACATCGGCGTCGGCAAGTCTGTCAAGACCTTTCTGCATACCGTATGTGAATATTGAGACGATTCCGAGCACCTCGGCACCCGCCTCTCTGAGCACATTAACGACCTCGATTACGCTTCCGCCTGTTGAGATGAGATCCTCAACGACAACAACCTTCTGACCCTTTTCGAGCTTGCCCTCAATTTGGTTCTGTCTGCCGTGATCCTTTGCTCCCGAGCGGACATAGCCCATCGGAAGCCCCATAATCTGAGCAGTTATTGCGGCGTGAGCAATACCTGCGGTTGATGTTCCCATAAGAGCCTCTGCCTCGGGGTAAGTCTCCCTGACGGTCTTTGCGAGAGCCTCCTCAACGTGAGTGCGCACCTCGGGATAAGCAAGGGTCAATCTGTTATCGCAGTAAACAGGGCTCTTGATTCCGCTTGCCCAAGTGAACGGTTCGTCCGGGCGGAAGAAAACCGCCTTGATTGAAAGAAGATCCTTTGCGATCTGAATCTGAATGTCTGTCATAATATCTCTCCTTAATCAACAAATTCGTTTATACATCTCTCATATGCCGCAACGGGATCAGCCGCCGCAGTTATCGGACGTCCGACAACAATGTAATCGGAGCCGATTTTTTTAGCCTGTTCGGGGGTCATAACTCTGACCTGATCGCCCTTATCTCCGTCCGCAAATCTGACGCCCGGAGTCACCGTGAGGAATCCGTCGCCGCAGACCTCGTGGACCTTGCCCGCCTCCATTGGTGAGCAGACCACGCCGTCGAGTCCCGCAACTTTTGCGTTGTGAGCATAGTGCATAACTACCCTGTCCATTTTCTCATTTATAAGCAGGTCGTTCTTCATTCTTTCCTCACTTGTTGAAGTGAGCTGTGTCACGGCAATGAGTAGCGGTCTTGTGCCGTCGGGACGTGTAAGACCTTCGATCGCCGCCTCCATCATTGCTATTGTTCCGCCTGCGTGGAGATTCGTCATATCAACATCAAGTCTCGAAAGAACAGCCATTGATTTTTTGACCGTATTCGGAATGTCGTGGAGTTTAAGATCAAGGAATATTTTATGTCCCCTCGCCTTTATCTCTCTTACAATATCGGGTCCCTCGGCATAAAAAAGCTCCATACCGATCTTGACAAAAGGTTTTTCACCCTGAAATTTATCAAGGAATGCCATTGTCTCCTCTTTGCTTGAAAAATCACACGCTACGATTACATCCTTACCCATTCTGTGCGCCTCCTATAATATCTTTAAGATTTTTTATTCCGTACTTTTCCATCGTCTGCGGCAGTGCTTCTATTATATTCTTGCAGGCAAACGGATCAACAAGATTTGCCGCTCCGACCTCAACTGCCGCTGCGCCTGCAAGCATCATTTCGATTACGTCGTCGGCGCTCGACACTCCGCCCATTCCGATGACCGGTACACTGACCGCCTTTGCAACCTGATAAACCATCCTGACAGCTACGGGGAAGATTGCGGGTCCCGAGAATCCTCCCATAACGTTCGCTATGACAGGCTTTCTCTTTCTGAGATCTATTCTCATACCGAGCAACGTATTTATCAGGCTGATACCGTTCGCTCCGGCGTCCTCGCAGGCTTTTGCTATATCGACAATATTTGTCACATTCGGGGACAGCTTCATTATAATCGGCTTGGTTGTTACGGCTTTCACCGCCTTGGTAACCTCTGCCGCCGCTTTCGGATCGGTTCCGAAGCTCATTCCGCCGCCGTGGACATTCGGGCACGAAACGTTGACTTCAAGCCAGCCGACCTGCTCCTCCTTGTCAAGTTTTTCGCAAGTGTAGGCATAATCCTCAACCGAAAATCCGCTGACATTTGCCATAACCGGTTTGTTAAAGCACCTTGCAAGCTTCGGTAGTTCATCACTTATTACCTTGTCAACGCCCGGATTCTGTAAGCCGACCGCATTAATCATCCCCGCCGTACATTCTGCAATTCTCGGCGTCGGATTGCCAAACCTCGGGTCACGCGTTGTACCCTTAAAAGAGAAAGTTCCGAGAATGTTTATATCGTAAAGTTCTGCAAACTCATAACCGAAGCCAAAGGTTCCGGATGCGGGAATAATCGGGTTATCAAGTTCAATTCCGCAAAGATCAACCTTTGTTACCATACTATCTCCTCCCTTTCAAGCACCGGACCGTCCTTGCAAATGCGTTTGTTTCCGTATTTTGTCTTGCAGGTGCAGCCCATACACGCACCGAAACCGCAGCCCATTCTCTCCTCAAAGCTGTACTGACCGCTTGTCATTACGATTTTTTCAATAGCATTGAACATCGGCATAGGACCGCAGGTGTAGAAATATGTGTAATTAATTTTTTTGAGCACATCTGTTACAAAGCCCTTTTCGCCGAGACTTCCGTCCGCCGTTGCAACATAAACCTTTGCACCGAGTTTTTCAAACTCATCGGCGTAAAAGACTTCCGACTTTGTATTAAAGCCGAGGATCACGCTGACATTTTTACCCTCCGAAACAAGTCTTTTGCAGAGCATATACATCGGCGGCACACCGACGCCTCCGCCGATAAGTACGGGAGTCTCGCCGCTTTTCGATGTATCGTAGCCGTTGCCGAGTCCGCAAAGGACATCGAGCTTTGCTCCGATCGGCAGCTCCGACATCTGCTCTGTACCGTTTCCGACAACCTTGTAAATGATCGTCAATCTGCCGCTTTCGCTGTTGCATACGGATATCGGCCGTCTGAGGAAAAATCCGTCCAGCTTTATATTTACAAACTGACCCGGCTTTGTGATTGCCGATGTATCGCCGCCGAGAACCATACGGTAGGTTTTGTCGGCTATTTTAGCATTTTCGGCTACTGTCATAATAACCTGATTCATTCTTCGTCCTCCCACACAGTTCTGCCGTCGCATACCGTCGTCTTGCATTTTCCGTAGACCGTAACACCGTCAAACGGTGTGCTTCTTCCCATTGATGCAAAATTATCCGAATTGATTGTATAGCTTTCGTTGAGGTCATAGACCGTGAAATTGGCAAGCTCCTTTATCTCAAATCCCGTCTTTATTCCGAATCTCTCGGCAGGGTTAATGCTCATCAGTGTCACCAGCTTGTGCAGGCTTATCAGTCCGCCCTTAACGAGCTTGGTGTAGAGGATCGGGAAAGCGGTTTCCAGTCCGACAATACCCATTGCGCTGTCCTTAAGTCCCTTTGATTTTTCCTCGACGGAATGAGGAGCGTGATCCGTTGCAATCATATCAATTGTTCCGTCACAGATTCCCTCAATGAGTGCCTCTCTGTCATCCGCACTTCGGAGAGGCGGATTCATCTTGTACCTGCCGTCCTCCCTGAGACTGTCCTCTGTAAGGACAAGGTAATGCGGTGCAGTCTCGCAGGTAACGTCAACTCCCCTGCGCTTTGCCTTTCTGATCAAATCAACGCTTTCCTTTGTCGAAATATGGCAGACGTGATACTTGCATCCTGTTTCCTCGGCAAGTTTCAGATCTCTTTCAATCTGTTTCCATTCGCTCTCGGAGCTGATGCCCTTATGTCCGTGTGCCTTTGCGTAAGTACCATTATGAATATATCCGCCGTCAAGCAGACTGTTGTCCTCACAATGAGCAACAATTATTTTATCAAGCCTCTTCGCCTCAATCATTGCCGCTCTCATCATTTCCTCGGTCTGTATTCCGCTTCCGTCGTCTGAGAATGCGACTACCTTATCCGACAGATTCTTCATATCGGAAAGCTCCGCACCCTTTCTGCCGACCGTTATTGAACCGTATGGAACAACATTGATTGCGGCATCCTTTTCGATAATATCAAGCTGAGCTTTAAGATGCTCCTCGCTGTCGGGAACAGGATTGAGATTCGGCATTGTGCAAACAGTTGTATATCCGCTCTTTGCCGCCGCAAGCGATCCCGTTTTTACAGTCTCCTTATATGAAAAGCCCGGCTCACGAAGATGAGTATGAACATCTACGAAACCGGGAAAAATATGCTTATTTGTCAGATCATAGGACTGTGTGTATTCGGCACAAAGTTTACAGCAAACGCAAAGAACACGGCCGTCGGAAACAAAAATATCCTGCTTCTGAAATCCGGAATCCGTATATACCAATGCGTTTTTCAAGATATATTCCGTCATATGAGCCTCCTGAATGGTAATAAAAAAGAACCCTGTCGTCTGACAAGGTTCGTAATTTCGGACACAATTATACAGGGATTATATCCCAAAACACCGTCATATGCAAAACCTTGTCGACATCTCTGTATCGCTCTTAAAGATTTCCTTTGCAATATATTATCATAACAGTCACGCTTTGTCAACCTTTTTA
>USJJ01000090.1 GCA_900554995.1 uncultured Ruminococcus sp.
AGTTTTCTTGTTTTCAGCCATTCAAAACACCTCCTTTATTGATTTTTATTAAAATCAAGGCTGAAAGTTGTCTTTGCGCCGTCATCGGTCATAACGATAAAAGCATCGTACTTTTTGCCCGTTTTCTCGGAGTAAATTCCGCTGACGTAGGCTTTACCGTCACGGAGCAGCGTTTCAGCCATTTTGTTAGTTAGTCCCACTCTTTTTGAAGTCAGGAAACGGTTATCCTTCCACAGAGCAAACCGACAATCGTTCTTTTCACAAAAGTATCCTCTTTTGCTCTCGGTCACATTGCTTCCGCAGCGTGGACATTTGCCGACAACCGTTCTTCCTGACGGGAACAGTACCTCCGCGCCGTCGATTACCTTGTAATCACGGACGAGCGTATTTACCATATTTTCTATCGCGGACATAAACTCGTCAGGCTTCATTTCGCCTTTTTCAATCCGAAGCAACTGCTGTTCCCATTCAGCCGTCAGCAGCGGAGACTGTAATTCTTCGGGAAGTATGGTAATGAGAGATGCACCGATACCGTTCGGAATGAGATTAACGGTTTTCTGTCCCTTTTTCCGTGCAACAAAACCCACAGAAACAAGTTTTTCAATAATTGAAGCTCGTGTTGCCGGAGTGCCAAGTCCCTTCCTCTCGGCTTCATCGGGCATATCCTTTGCACCCGCCTTTTCCATAGCGGAAAGTATTGTGTCCTCCGTAAAGTGCTTCGGCGGTGTTGTCTTGCCTTCGGTAACAGATATATATTTCGGATTTAATATCTGTCCCTCATACAATTCGGTCAGATTGCTGTCCGGTTCATCAGCTTTAAAATAGGCTTTCCAACCGGGATTAGTAACAAAGCTGCCTTTTGTGTTAAACTCTCTGCCGCCGCAGGAGATAACAGCCACAGTTTCCGTATAAACATACTGTTCACTTACAGCACAAAGCATTCGCCTTGCTATGAGCTTCAGTATTTCCCGTTCGCCTGCAATGAGGGAATTAACATCTGTGCTTTTAACACTCTTTGTGAGGATAATCGCGTGATGGTCTGATACCTTTTTACTGTTGCAAATCTTATCTGCATTTATATTCTTCGGGGACACTAAATCAAGAACGTCTGCTGAAATAGCAGCAATATCACTTACAGAGCCTTTCATATCGTCTGTCAGGAATTTGCTGTCTGTTCTCGGATAGGTACACAATTTTTTCTCATACAATGATTGAAGATAATCAAGCGTCTGCTGCGCCGTATATCCCAATATCCTGTTCGCGTCCCTTTGGAGCGTAGTCAGGTCATAGAGTGCCGGAGCTTTTTCACTTTTTTCTTTGCGCTCAACAGATTTTACAACCGCTTCATCATTGTTACAAATCTGTGCAGCCGCCGTAGCGCTTTCTTCATCGGCAAAGCGTTCACTTTCAGCCCTGAAACCGTCAAACTCAAGAACTGTCTTGTAAAACGGCTCACTCTTAAAGGCATTTATCTCAGCTTCACGCTGAACAATCATCGCAAGAGTAGGCGATACAACTCTGCCGACATTGAGCGTCCTGTGATACAGAACGGAAAACAGCCTTGTCGCATTGATACCGACAAGCCAATCCGCCTTGCTTCTGCAAAGAGCAGCGAGATAAAGATTATCATATTCACTGCCCGGACGAAGATTGTTAAAGCCGTCCTTTATAGCTGTGTCCTCCATTGATGAAATCCACAAACGTTTCATAGGCTTTTTACATCCGGAAAGATTAAATACCGTTCTGAAAATTAATTCGCCCTCACGCCCGGCATCGCAGGCGTTTATTACTTCCGTAATACTCTCATCACGCATTAAGCTTGTAATAACTTCAAACTGTTTGCGTTTATCCTCGCTGACAGCGTACTGCCAAGCATCGGGGATAATAGGTAAATCCTCATACTTCCACTTTCCGTAGCTTTCGTTATAGCTTTCAGCCTGCGCAAGCTCAGCTAAATGACCGAAGCACCAAGAAACGGCATAGCCGTTTCCTGATAAGTACCCGTCATTGTGCTTTGTAGCTCCGATTACGTTCGCAATCGTTTTTGCTACCGAAGGTTTTTCTGCAATTACAAGCTTCATTCTTCCAAATCCTCGCTTTCATCATCGGATATTTCGCTATCCTCGTCCTCAACCTCATATTCCGGCTCGGAGTCCGTTTCTACCTCGGTGTCCTCGGTTTCGTAGTCCTCATCGTCCTCCTCATATAAATCATTGGGATCGGTCGTGCCTTTCGTGCTTGACTTTTTATTCTTGATATTAAACCAATAGAACGCACCGCCGCCACCTAACAATGCAAGAAGAACAAGCCCGATAATCGGAGTAGTATTGTTCTGTTTCTTTTCAGGCTGCTTTTCCTCTTTCGGAGCAGGAGTAGCCGTTGCGGTTGCAATACAGCCGTCCTTGTTCCTTGAACATACGGCACAATCAGCATTTATGCTGCCAATCTCGCATTTCGTTGTACAGTTGCAAGTAGCCGTAACCGCTGCTTTCTGCTCATCCTCCATAAGAGCCATAAGGTCTGCTTCATCAACAGCGTTTAGGAAATATACATTTTCCTGATCGCCGCTGCGGTCAATAATAATATAGAAGGTATTGCCGTTTTTGGACTGTACGGTTACAAATTGTTTGTCCTCAACCTCGTCCTTGTCGTTTGTCTGATGAACATCGTCAATAACGGTAAGATTTCCGCCCGGCGTGAGCGGAGTTTTACTTTCCACACTGTCATTTACGCTGACTTCCTCGTTTTTGGGAACATTAGCATATACGGGGAAAGAAAAAGCTGTCATACCGAATACAACAGCTAAGGTTATTAAAATTGTCTTAAATTTCATCGTCGATTTCCTCCAAATCATTTTTAGTTTTAGGAGCTTCATCGCTCTTGCCAAGCAAGCTCAGAAGCTCGTCAATCGTAAGCCCGCACCCTCGAACAGCACCGATAATATCAGCGTTTTCAAGCTGCGTTATCTTTTCTGCGAGCTTTTTGTTTTTAGCCTGTAAGGATACGATTTTTTCAGCGTTTTTCTCGTATTCCTCCTTGAGCTTTGCAATTCTTATATTCATAGATAACCTCCTTGTTTTTACGGCAGTCTGCCGTACTGCATAAAATGTGAACTGAAATATGCTGAATTGACATTTGCATACTGAATGGGATCTCCGCAATGTATCATCATACCGTCACCGACATAAATTCCGATGTGTGACGCTCCTGCTGTGTTATACGTCCTCTCAAAGAATATCAGGTCGCCCGGCTTTGCTTCCGACGGCGGTACTCTCACGCATTGCTGCCTTAAACCTTCCGCTGTCGTTCTGCCGACATTCCAACCGCTGTGATTGACTACCCAGCAAACAAAGCCCGAACAGTCAAAAGAGGTCGCCGGAGTAGAGCCGCCCCAAACATACGGGTAACCGAGATACTTTTTCGCTTCGTTCATCATTGCCGCAAATTTCACATCGGACAGAGCGTCCGGCGGTATTGCATAGTCCTCATATTCAGTATTGATATACTTATCTACATACACCGAGTCTGTAAATAAATCAGGTCTGTTGCCGAGCGTCTGCATATATGTGGCATACAGCTCTAATTGGTCTTGCGTTAGTATTTCAGACGGAATGTGCGACAGGTTATTATTGACGAGCTTAACGGTGCAGATATAGTAATCGTAGGTTTCCTCGGAGGTCGTTCCGTCGGGATTTGATACTGTTCTTGTCCGTTGTTCCGTTGTTACAGTTTCCGTCAGAACATACTGCCGTGAGAATAAATCGGAAATATTACTCTCCACATCCGCAGCAGTCCACGCGCCCTGTTTAAGCGCGGTCAACGCGGATATAAGCACATAGGGATCGTGTTCTATATCGTCAAGCTCATAAATATACTCGTCATAGCTGTGTGTGCTTTCGTAGTTTGAGATAGTGTCCGACAATTCCTGTTCCAATTCCTTATACTTTTCCTCCGCAGCAAGCATTTGACTGTCCTCACTTGGATAGGTAGAGCTTGCTATCGCAGAGGACGCACCTTGAAACATAACGGAGCAGGAGGAACAGATACAGCAGATTATGACGATAACAGCAGCTATGATACCGATTATTGCAAACACTTTTTTATGCCGCCCGATAAATTCAGCAACCTTTTTTGAGGTTTCAGCTGTCTTTTTTGAAGCTTCTTTCGTAATCTCAGACGCTTTCTTTGTTGTCTGACCGCTTTTCTTCGCTTTTGCGTATTCCTTCTTAATAGCGTGTTTTTGCTGCCATTTTGAATTAGAGTTACTGCCCGGAGCTTCACGGGACTGATACTTAGCCTGCTTGTTGAGAGCGTTGATATTTGCTTTGTCCATCTGTTTTTCAGCCTTTTCCGCAGCCTTATACGGCTTAAGCTTTGAAGAACGGTATGTAAATTTCGCCGTTCTGATACTTGCTTCAGCCGTTTTCTCAATACCGTGAGCGGCGCTTACAGATGTACTGTCATCTTCGTTGTCACGCAGAACATTTACGGCAGCACCCGCCGCAACTTGGGCGGGTACTGTTTTGGCTTCCGACTTCAAATGCGATGAAGGCTTCTTTTTATCGACTTCCTCGAAAAGTATTTTAGTTTTGACCTTACCGCTTTTCTCATCAATATACCGCTGTTTCTTTTTTACCCTTTTCTTTGGAATGTTCGCCTCTGCCTTTTCCAATCGGGCGGCTGCCTTATCTGCTTTATTAACCGCACGTTTGAGTTGGGGAGCTTGCCGTTCTTCTTCGGTAAACAGAAGTCGTGGTGCTTTCTTTGGCATCGTTTACCACCGCCTTGTCTTGATTTGCTTTTCATAATCAATCCTCACTTCCTGTATTGATGCAGATACTTGCCGAGATTGTAACAGGCTTGCCGGATAAAAATATACCGCCGAGCTGTTCAAGGAAGCTGCCCAAATCGGTCTGCTCCGTTTCGGCGTTATCCTCCGCTTCTCCGGTTGTAATAAATTCGGGTTCAAGCATATTCAAAATCCCCTCGAACATAGCACCCTCATCGTCCTCTGCCATAGCGTGGTGAGGACAGCCAATGCTTTCAAGCGTATCGAAAAATTCACCTTCGAGCGAATTATTCAGGGTATGCATATTGCCCTTTCTCGGTCTTTCGCAATGGCTGAGAGCTGCGTCTACCACCATACAATGGTCATCAACTATCTGATACAAGCCGATAACCTTATTTATAAGCTCATAGAGCTTATCCTTGTTAATTATACAGATTTCTGTGTGCTTCATAGTGTTTTACCTCCTGAAATTTAATTATTTTGTTTAACCTGCTCCTGTGGCTTGGTTGTCATAATCGCATAGAGCCTCGTATCCTTAGGGAAACGGTCAACGAACGGCAAAATCGTACTGCCGTAGAACAACAAGCCCTCGCCCTCGCTTGAGTGCGTGACGTAGGATAACTGATGGTTCGATATATTAAGCTGCTTCGCAAGTATCTGTCTGTCGCCGGATGCCTGATTGAGCATATACACATAATCGGAGTTTTCAAAGATGTTTTCCACCTCACGGCTCGACAACAAGTCTTTGACGTTCTGTGTAATACCTGTCGGGATACCGCCCCACTTACGAAAACGCTTCCAAATCTCTACCGTATATGCTGCTGTCTGTTCTTCTTTTAAGAGCAAGTGCATCTCGTCAATGTAATATCTCGTTGACTTATGCGCTTCACGGTTGACGGTAACCCTGTTCCAGACTTGATCCTGAACAATAAGCATACCTATCTTTTTAAGCTGCTTGCCAAGCTCCTTAATATCGTAACTCACAACTCTGCTATGGATATTTACATTTGTCCTGTGATTGAACACATTAAGTGAGCCTGTTACATAGATTTCAAGCGCTGTTGCAAGATATTGAGCTTCCTTTTCGTCCTGCTTACGCAGCTCGTTATACAAATCCTCAAGAATAGGCATATTCTCAGGCTTCGGATCGTTTAAGTAATCTCTGTAAATCAGCCTTACACAGCGGTCGATGATTGTTTTCTCAACAGGCTGCAAGCCCTCCTTGCCGCCGACAATCAGCTCACAAAGTGAGAGTATGAAGTCGGATTTAAGAGATAACGGATTTTCTT
>USJJ01000091.1 GCA_900554995.1 uncultured Ruminococcus sp.
TTCCTGCTGTGACTGCTTCATTATGCCGTCGCTGTTTGAGGGACTTCCGTTTTCACTTATCGAGGCGCAGGCGGCAGGACTTCACTGCGTGGTTTCCAATGTGATTACACGGGAAGCCGATGTCGGACTGATTGAATATTTCCCTCTTGAAAAGGGAGCACAAAAATGGGCTGAATTGATTGACAAAACGCTCGACAGACCGAAAGAATCGGCTGATGAAAGGCTGAGACTGTTTGATATCAAACATACAGTCAAACAGCTTGAAGAAATATACGACAGATAAAAAAGAAAGGAGATGCGATATGAGCAGAAAAAAGTGGATAGTCAGAAGCGGCAATAAGGAAGATGCGACAATGTTCGCCGAAAAGCTCGGAGTAAGTCCATATGCTGCGCTCATCGCATCGACGAGGGGAATAAACACGATTGACGGCGCAAGGGAGTTTTTCGGACTGAATGAGCGAAAGAGCGTTGATCCGATGGATTTTCCCGATATGTATGCCGCAGTCAAGCGAATACAGAAAGCACTTGACGAATTTGAAAGAATCGCAGTCTACGGCGACTATGACGCTGACGGAGTGACCTCCACCGCACTGCTATATTCATATCTTGAAATGCAGGGCGCAGATGTTGTTTACTATGTTCCTAACCGTCATACCGAGGGCTACGGACTGAGTTATGAGGCGATTGACAAGCTGAGTATGATGGGTGTTAAGCTGATTATTACGGTCGACAACGGTATAAGTGCCGTTGATGAGGCAAAATATATCAGAGAGCTCGAAATGGAGCTTATTGTAACGGATCACCATCTTCCGTCGGAGGCTCTGCCGCAGGCGGTTGCGGTTGTTGACCCGCACAGGACTGACTGTAATCTCAAATTTAAAGACTATGCGGGCGTCGGTGTCGCATATAAATTGATATGTGCCCTTGAGGGCGAGGAGAACGGCATAACAGACAGTTTTGTTGATCTTGTCACCGTCGGCACGGTTGCCGACGTAATGCCGCTGATAAGAGAAAACCGTGAGCTTGTGCGACGTGGCGTGAATATGCTTGCCGATTCAGACAGGATAGGAATACAGGCGTTGATTGAAGCTGCGGGGCTCGGCAGCAGAAAGATGACCTCAACCTCGGTTGCGTTCGGAATATGCCCGAGGATCAATGCCGCCGGACGAATGGGATCGGCAGACAGAGCTATAAGACTTCTTCTGAGCGACGACTACGACGAGGCAATGCTGCTGGCTCAGGAGATCAACGATGAAAATGTTACAAGACAGCAGACAGAACAGGATATCCTCATTCAGGCTGTTGAACAGATAAGCGAAAATCCCGAGTGGCAGTACCAAAATGTACTTGTTGTTGCGGGTGAGGGCTGGCACGACGGTGTTGTCGGAATCGTTGCCTCAAGGCTTGTTGAAAAATACGGCAAGCCGACCCTGGTTATAACAATTGACGGCGACGATGCAAAGGGCTCCGGCAGAAGTATTGAGGGATTCAATCTCTACGATGCGATCAGTCATTGCAGCGGTTGTCTTACACATTTCGGAGGTCACACTCTGGCGGCGGGAATCGGGCTGAAAGCCACGGATATCGACGCTTTCAGAACAGCGATAAACGATTATTCGGACACAATTGAAATGCCTTTTCCGGTTCAGAATATTGATTTCAAATTAAATCCCGCCTGTGTGAATACAGAGATGCTTGAAACGGTTGAACAGCTTGAACCGTTCGGAGCTGGCAATCCTCAGCCGATATTCGGACTTTATAATATGACGGTCACTGACATTCAGTCGATCGGCAACGGCAAGCATTTACGTGTTGTTCTTGAAAGAAACGGAGTGTCACTGCAAACGGTCAAATTCAGAACCGTTCAGGCAGAGTTCCCGTTTGTTAGGGGCGATGTTGTCGACGCCGCAGTCGGTCTTGAGCCGAATGAATATCTCGGTCAGATCAGGGTCAGCATATTGTTGAAAAATATAAAGCTCCACGATATGGTGGAGGATGATCTCTTTAGCTCGATGAGGGATTTTTCGCTTCTTATGCGTGGCAGGAGCGACGGATTTGACCCGTCACTTCTGATTCCGCAAAGGGAGACAACAGCCGCAGTTTACAGATTTATCCGTTCCGTCGGCAGATGGAATTATGATACAGAAACTCTTTGCCATAGGCTTGACCTTTGGGCGGAGGATTACGGACAGGTTGCGGTTGCAATTGAGTCTATGCTCGAAATGGGAGTGCTCAGAAGAGACGCAAATTCGGGGTTGAGCGTTCCGAAAACAAGTGAAAAGGTCAATTTGCAGGACGCACCCGTTCTGAGAAGATTAAGAGAATTATCAAAGGAATCGGCATATTAAGCCGAGTGGTATAAAAATGTCAGAAGCTAATGAAAAAAACAAATTAACGGCAGTCGCAAGCGTTAAGCCGGAGAATACGGGAGAGGATAAACCGTTTGTTCCCGAAAATCCCGACGAGCTTTACCGTAAGCTCATCACGCTTGTCAGGGAAAATATGACCGAAAACGATGTTTCGCTCGTTGAAAAGGCATATTTTATTGCCAAAAAAGCTCACGAGGGTCAGTTCAGATTCTCGGGTGAGCCGTATATAATTCATCCTGTTTCCGTTGCGATTATCCTCTACAATCTGGGTATGGACGGGGAGTCCATGGCGGCTGCATTGCTGCACGATGTTGTAGAGGACACCGATATGACCAAGGAGAATATTCAGGAGGAGTTCGGCGAGGACGTTGCAAACCTTGTTGAGGGTGTAACAAAGCTCGGCAAGGTGCCTATTTTTACCAAGGAGGAACAGCAGGCGGAGAATGTCCGCAAGATGCTGATGGCAATGTCACAGGATATCCGCGTCATTATCATCAAGCTGGCTGACCGTATACACAATATGAGAACCCTGTCTTTTATGCGACCGGATAAAAGACGTGAAAAGGCCCAGGAAACACTTGAAATTTATGCTCCGATCGCCCACCGGCTCGGTATCCGTGGCGTTAAGGAGGAGCTTGAGGATCTTGCTATCAGTTATCTTGATCCCGTTGCCTATAAGGAGATCAGGGATAGGCTCGAACAGCAGCAGTCAAAGAGAAAGGAATACCTTGACAGCATTCAGAAGAAGATCAGCGAAAGAATCAAACTGGTTGTGCCGAATGCAAGCATTTCGGGCAGAATCAAAAGCGTCCACGGCATTTACCGTAAGATGTATATGCAGGGCAAAAGCTTTGATGAAATTTATGATATCTACGCCGTCAGAATAATTGTTGACGACGTTATAGACTGTTACAACTGTCTCGGAATTATCCACGATATGTTTAAGTCGATCCCCGGACGTTTCAAGGACTATATCTCAACGCCAAAGGCGAATATGTACCAGTCGCTTCATACGACGGTAATCGGCGACGAGGGTATACCGTTTGAGGTTCAGATCAGAACATGGGAGATGCATCGCACTGCCGAGTACGGTGTTGCTGCTCACTGGAAGTATAAGCTCGGAATGAGCGGAAGACAGAAGTTTGAAGAGAAGTTTTCCTGGATTCGCCAGCTTCTTGAAAGCCAGAACGTTTCCGAGAATCCGCAGGATATTGTTAACACGATAAAGACTGATCTTGTTCAGGAAGAGGTTTTTGTTTTCACCCCGAAAGGAACGGTTATCAACCTTCCCGCAGGCTCAACGGTCGTCGACTTCGCGTATGCAATTCATTCGGCGGTCGGCAACAGAATGGTCGGAGCAAAGGTTGACGGCAGAATTGTTCCGATCGACTATGTTGTCAAAACGGGTGAGATTGTGGAGATAATCACCTCATCTCAGCAGAACAAGGGACCGAGCCGTGACTGGCTGAAGTTCGTCAAGACGAGCGGAGCGAGAAACAAGATCCGTTCGTGGTTCAAGAAGGAGAGACGTGAGGAAAATATCCTTGAGGGTAAGATGGAGGTTGAACGTGAATTTAAGCGTAACTTCATAAGGCTCAATGATCAGCAGTTTGATAAATTCATTCTTGAGATTGCTCAGCGTCAGCGTTTCAACAGCGCCGAGGATTTCTTTGCGGCGATCGGCTACGGCGGAATATCGCTCAACAAGATGATGCCTCACATCAAGGACGAGTATGTCAAGGAGTTTAAACAGCCCGAGCCTGTTGAGGAGGATGTTATCAAGATAACCACGCCTCAACAGAAGAAACGGGCAAAGAGCCAGGACGGTGTTGTTATCGAGGGTATTGACAACTGTCTTATCAAACTCTCAAAGTGTTGCAGTCCCGTACCCGGTGATAAAATAATCGGATTCATAACAAGAGGACACGGTGTGTCGATCCATAAGCGTGACTGTACTAACGTGCCTAAGGTTATCGAGCTTGCCGACGAGCCGGACAGATGGATTGCCGCAAGCTGGGACAGCTCGGCAAAGGAGGATTTCACGGCGACGGTTTCGCTGACCTGTCTCGATCGAGTCGGACTTATGGCGGATATCTCAAAGATGATTGCGGATATGCGTGTTATGATCTACGGAATTAATACAAAGAGCAAGAAGGATGGCAGAGCGTCGCTCGAGCTGACAATCGGCGTAAACGGAATAGAGCATCTCAACGGCGTTATGGCAAAGCTCAGAAAGGTTAACGGCGTTCTCGATGTTGAACGTGCAAACAGTTAAGGTGTTGAATACAGTATGAAAGCAGTAATACAAAGAGTTAAATCGTCGGCGGTTGTTGTTGACGGCGAGACAATAGGAAAAATCGGAAAGGGTTATAACGTCCTTTTGGGCGTTTTTCCCGATGACACAAAGAAGGATGCGGAAATTCTTGCCGCAAAGATAGCCAAATTGCGTATTTTTGAGGACGAGGACGAGAAGATGAATATGTCAATTCTCGATGTTGGCGGCGAGGTTCTCGCAATTTCTCAGTTTACGCTCTGCGCAGATATCAAAAAGGGCAACAGACCGTCCTTTATCACGGCGGCGAAGCCCGACTATGCCAATGAGCTTTACGAATACTTTATGGAACAGCTCAAGGCAAACGGAATTAAGAAGGTCGAACACGGTTCATTCGGAGCGGATATGCAGGTTGAAATTCACAACGACGGTCCCGTTACCATAATAATGGACACAACGATCTGGAATAAGAGGGATTGAAATGACTGTTGAATCACTTGCGTTGGGTCCCGTAAGCGCAAATACCTACATTGTGACGGACGAAAAAAGCGGCGAAACTGCAATAATCGACTGTGGCGAATGTACTCCCGAGCTTATCAGCAAACTCAACGGCAAAAATGTTAAATATATTCTGCTGACCCACGGACACCGCGACCACACGCTCGCCGTGCCTGCGCTCAAAAAGGCGCTGCCGGACGTGCCCGTCTACATCGGCGAGGCGGACGCCCACTCCACCGGCATCTACCACTACCCGATGGCCGACCTCGTCCCCGATCTCAAATACTATGGCGAGGGCGATACGCTGCCGCTCGGCTCGCTCACGATCAAAGTTCTCGCCACGCCGGGCCACACGCTCGGCGGTGTAACGCTGCTGGTCGGCGACGCGATGTTCCCCGGCGACACGCTGTTTGCAGGCTCGATGGGCCGCACCGACCTCCCCGGCGGCAACGACGCGCAGATGCTCACCTCGCTGCGCCGTCTCGCCCAGATCGAAGGCGACTACACTGTTTACCCCGGCCACATGAATTCCACAACGCTCGCGCGTGAAAAGGCGATGAACCCGTATCTGCGCCATGCGCTGCGATAAAGGACAAGAAACCACATGAAACTTGAGCTCATTGGGCATGATGAAAAATACGCGCTGGAGCAGAGCTTACTCACGCTCTTCCCCGGCGAAAAGCCCGTTTACGGCACGGTCGACAAAACCGCCGACACGCGCTGGGCGCGCGTGACGCTCACCGAAGAGGACGAGCGCGTGCAGGTGACGACGGAGCTGGGCGTGGACGGCAAGTCCGCCGCCCACAGCTACGACTATCCCCTCTCCGGCACGGAGTATGAAAAAGAAGGACAGCGCCGCCACGCCGTCGGCATCAGCTTTTTCGGCGCGGCGAAGGACCTGCTCGGCATCTCCCCCG
>USJJ01000092.1 GCA_900554995.1 uncultured Ruminococcus sp.
AGACTCGGAAGAGTTGACGACGGTACCGCCGTTCTTGACTTCGACCCCGAGGAAAGAAGAAGAAATGTTTCGGTTTCGGCAGCCGTTGCTCCGATCGAGTGGAAGGACTGCAAACTTAATATAATTGATACCCCGGGTCTTTTTGACTTTGAGGGCGAAATGTGCGAGGGAATTGCTGCCTCCGAGTGCGTGCTCATCGTTCTCGGCGCAGGTCATAAATATGATGTCGGCGCAGAAAAGGCTTTCAAGGCAGCTAAAAAGCGCGGCAAAATGTTTGCAATTACACGTTGCGACAAGGAACACGCAGATTTCTATAAGACCTTTGAGGAGATTAAAGCAGTACACGGCGGCGCAGTTTGCCCCGTTATCGTTCCCTACATAGTTGACGGTCAGGTTAAGGCTTATGTCAACCTCGCCGCTCGCAAGGGCTATGAATATCACGACGGCAAGGCTGTTGAGATTCCGATGCCCGACGATCCGAAAATCAAGGAAATGCTTGACATTCTCACTGAGGCCGTTGCAACGGCAAGCGACGATCTTATGGAAAAATTCTTCGCAGGCGAAGAGTTCACCCGTAAGGAAATCATCAAAGCTCTTAACGACGGTGTTAATACCAGCTCGGTTTACCCCGTTTATGCTTGCTCGGGCTACACGACCGACGGTGTGGATCTTCTTCTTGACGAGCTTGCTTACTCCGCTCCCGACGCCGCATCTTATGCAGGCGGCAAGGACGTTGAGTGCGACGAGAACGGACCTCTTGCAGCTCTCTGCTTTAAGACGGTTGCCGATCCGTTCGTAGGTAAGATGTCATATTTCAAGGTTGACAGCGGCAAAATCACTCCCGAAACACCCGTTTACAATGCCCGCACAGGCGAGACAGAGCGTATGGGTAAAATCATTACAATCCGTGGTAACAAGTCAGAGGATTGCAAGTGTATTCCTGCCGGTGATATCGGCGTAGTTACAAAGCTCAACTGCGTTAAGACCGGTGACACAATCTGCTCGGCATCGAACGTTATTGAGCTCAGCGGTATCAACTTCCCGAAGCCGTGTCTTTCAATGGCTGTCAAGGCTTGCAAGAAGGGTGACGAGGAAAAGGTTGTTCCAGGCATAAACAGACTTCTTGAAGAGGATCCGACAATCAAGTTCGAGATGAACCACGAGACTAAGGAGCAGATCCTTTCCGGTCTCGGTGAACAGCACCTTGATATTATCGTTTCAAAGCTCAAGAGCAAGTTTGGAATTGATGTTGAGCTTACCCCTCCCCGTGTCGCTTACAGAGAAGCTATCCGCAAGACCGTTAAGGTTCAGGGTCGTCATAAGAAGCAGTCGGGCGGTCACGGTCAGTTCGGTGACGTTTGGATTCGTTTCGAGCCGACAGACGGCGACGATCTGATCTTTGAGTCAGAGGTTGTCGGCGGATCGGTTCCCAAGAACTACTTCCCGGCAGTTGAAAAGGGTCTGCGCGAGTGTATGAAGAAGGGCGTTATGGCAGGCTACCCGATGGTGGGTCTCAAGGCTGTTCTTTATGACGGATCGTATCACCCGGTTGATTCATCCGAAATGGCGTTCAAGACAGCGGCATCACTCGCATTTAAGGCAGGTATTCCGCAGGCTAACCCGACAATTCTTGAGCCGATCGGAACGCTTAAAGCCCTTATGCCCGAGGCATATCTCGGAGATATAATGGGCGACGTAACAAAGCGCCGCGGACGTGTTCTCGGTATGGGACCGTCTGAGGATGACCATAACCTCCAGGAGCTTGTTGCTGAGGTTCCGATGGCTGAGATGGCAAACTTCGCAACTGTTCTCCGTTCCGTAACGGCAGGCAGAGGTTCATTCACATTTGAATTTACAAGATACGAGGACGCTCCCGTCCCCGTTGCAGAAAAGGTAATCGCAGAGTCAAAATTACTTGATGAGGATAAATAAAGAAAAAGGGGTCGGTTTTTCCGATCCCTTAGTCTGTCGTCTTTTTTGATACAAGTAACTGTAAAGCTGTGCGTTTCTGCTTTCAAATATGTATAACTACGTAAAGAATAAGCTGTGATTCATTCGGATCACAGCTTATTCAAGTTATATCAATTATCTGTTGTCAATCTTGTAGATCGCATATGCGAGGAACTGTCCGTTGACGAAATCACAGCCGTTTGTGATGATGAAATCCTTATATGCCTTTACATAAATACCCTCAGACATTGTGCCGGGATGGGATTCCTTTGTCGGATGTGTGAAGCTCGTTGTTCTCGGGGCACCGCTGCTGGATACATGAACCATTGTAGCGGTCGTTCCGTTATAATCGGAAATGTTAAGATCAGGGTTATAACATTCCATTGCATATGTCCAATGAGAGTGACCGTTGAAGAATACAACATTATGGTACTTCTCAAGGAGCTTTCTGAAACGTCTTTCGTCCTTGTTGCCCTTGAAATACGGAATCGTATAGAAGAGACCCCAGTCGTTGTAAATATTGCCCTCACCGAGGAACGGATTTCCCTTAGGAGCGTTGAGGAATGTGTGGAAATAGAGATAAACTCTCTTGTCCTTATACTTTTCGAACATTGCCTCAAGCCAATCCTGCTGTTCGTCCGTTACAAGCTGAACAAAAGGAACATAAGAGTCCTTAACCTGGCTGAAAAAGATAAATACATCGCCGTTTGTCTCTTTACCCGAGTAAACGAAGTCATAGCCGTTATCCGCAACATCAAGGACGCCTGCGGGCTTGTTGTCCGAGAATACGCCGACATTTACGTTTGCTTTCCAGCCCTCGTAATCAAACTTGTCTCTGCAATCGTGGTTACCCTTGCAGGAGAACACGTTGAAATCGTGTTGATCGTTGTACTTATGGAATGACTCATATGAGGAGGTTTCGCCCTCATATGAAAGGTCGCCGGAAACGCCAACGATTGAAACACCCATATCGTCAAGGAAGTTGAGCGCCTGCGGATAGGATGTATCCGACCAGTCATTGCCCTCATCGTCAAAATATCTGCCGAAATGGACATCACTCAAAGTACCGAAGCTGTAAGTCATATCGCCGTAATCGGGGATATTTTCCTCCGGGATCTTATCCGTATCAAGAAGCTGATCTTGATAATAGAGAAGAATTGTCTCTGCGCCGTCAGGAATTGCAAGAAAAGAGTTGGTTTCCTTTTCGCCTGTGCCCTTTTTAACATCTACCTGAGCAAACCAGCTATAAGGGATAACCTTGCCGCTCGGCGAGCTTGTTGTGAGCTTATTGCCCTGAGCATCGCCCCAATAAAGCTCATATGTTGCATCAAAGTTTGCCTTGACGATCGCCGTACCCTCTGCGGAACCCGCCTCTTCGCTTTCAAAGACAAAGTTGGCATTCGCCTTGATTCCGCCCGGCGGAATCGGAACGGGTGCGATTATTCCTGCGGAAATGAGAGCCGAAAGAATGAGAGCAATCAGTTTTTGCATAAAATTGACTATCATATTTTTCCTCCGAAACAATAAATTTTGTGTATCCGCTGATACCGATTATATTATAACATTTTTATATTGAGGAAATCAATACCTTCTTGACATTTGTGATATAATTGTATACAAAAAAGAGGAGGTATTATTATGAAAGACTTCTATGATATTATAAAAGGACGCAGAAGCGTCAGAGCTTACAAGAGTGATGAAGTTCCTGCCGATAAGCTTGCAAGAATTCTTGAAGCGGGTACGTATGCGCCGACAGGCAGAGGAAAGCAGTCACCGCAGATAATCGCCGTTACCGATAAGAAATACAGAGACAAAATTTCAAAGCTCAATGCGGCGATAATGGGCACGGACAGCGACCCTTATTACGGTGCACCGGTTATAGTGCTCGTTCTTGCCGACGGCAATGCAAACACCTTTGTTGAGGACGGAAGCTGTGTACTGGAAAATCTTATGCTTGCCGCATATGCCGAGGGGCTCGGCTCGGTATGGGTTCACCGTGAGCGTGAAATCTTCGACAGCGAAGAGGGCAAAGCTCTTCTCCGTGAATGGGGTCTTCCCGAAACACTCAGGGGCGTCGGTTCAATTGCGCTCGGCTATCCCGCCGCCGATCCGAGAGAGGCTCTTCCCCGAAAAAATGATTATATAAGGTATATCTGATTTTTCACGGCAAAATGATTACAATTTGTAACTTTTTGTAACTTTTTAAAATTTTGGTACAATTGCACTACGAATCAGGTTTTAAAAGAAACAATATATTCAAATTATACAGTAATAAAGCAATAACAGCTTGCGACAAAGGCGAATTTTATACTTTTTTTGGCAAAAAATCAGAGTCCCGATTTGACAATTGTAACTAATTATGGTATACTCCTGCCCGTTGTGTGAAAAAATAACCGACAGGAGTTAAACTTTTTATGAAAAAGCTTATCAAGAAATTAGTGCCTTTCCTTATGGCAGTTACATTGATCTTCACGATCGCCGCTGTCGACAAGGTAAATGCTAAAGATTATAATTGTACAAATCCGAAACTCCAGCAGCTTATCAACGAATGGGACGGAGTTTACTGGACGGGTTCTTTCAGATCGGCTACGACCTGCAAAGGATTTGCCGATATGATGTTCAACGAGCTTTACGGAAACGGCGGCGTCGGCGCTTACAATTCGGGTGCATACAGCTACTACGTTCCGTCACCCCGTGCAGCAGTCGAAATTGCAAGACTCAGCTCGGCAGGTTACAGTGATTTTTACAACATTATGCACAAGGCTGTTTCCGGCGACTACATTCAGTGGGCAACCGCATATTCACAGCACTCGTCAATCTTTCTTTCCTGCGACGAGAACGGATTCTATGTTTTTGACAGCAACTATGTTGAGCCTTATCTTTGTACGGTTCACTACATCACATATGAGTATATTACCGACGTAACCTACGGCGTATCGCTTTACAGATCGACCTCGAGCTCCGCATACAAGAAAGCAACAGCGAAAAAGGCGGCGAAGAAGAAGAAAGCAAAGATTATCCCGTTTGAGTTCACCGAAAAGAGCGTTGAACTTTCATATATGGAAACATATGAGGCTTCGTTGACCGGCGGCAAAAAGGTTGTAAGTTGGACATCATCCGACGATCACGTTGCGGTCGTCAGCAACACCGGAATGATTGAGGGTGTTTCAGGCGGAACGGCAGTTATCACGGCGATCAATTCCGAAGGAAAATCAACTCAGATGACTGTAAAGGTTAAAGACACCTCTGTCAAGAGGGTTATAGATGTGCTTCTTGAAGGCTTCAAGCCGATGGGCGTCAGCGACCTCATTGCATAAACTGAATTACAGTAAAAAGCGTGACCGTTCATGGCCACGCTTTCTTTTTATTTTTTCTTTAAAAAGTCAATTCCGAAAATCCTGTGAATCGGCTTTGTGATTTTTGATTTCAAACGCTGCGTCTGTGACATCCAGCTTCCCGAATACCAGTGAATGGAAATTGTGTTTTCCGTTTTGCTCATGATTCCCGTATTGCTGCCGTAAGGGTTCATATAGTCGCTCGGCAAAATCAGCGCACCTGCAACGGTCTGCATCTTTCCGTCAAGCTTCAGTCCATAGCGGAGCAGGGCATCCGTATTGAGTCGGGGGCAGGTAACCGTGCCGCTCTTTCCATCAAGGTACGGCTCATATTCTTTAACCATCGCGGTAATGGCTTCCCCGTGAGCAACAGACCCGAAGCCCTCACCGGTGTTGATATAGTAGGAATTCTCCAGACCGAAAAATGCTTCATTTTCAAGCAGGAAGTCAATATTTTTAATAAGCTCAACATCGGTGTCGAAATATATTCCGCCGTTTTTCTCAATTATCTCAAGACGGGCAAAATCGCTGAGAAAAGCATATTTCTTTTCCTCGGCGCACATTTTGGTATATCCCGTTGAATTGACGTCATAGTTACTTTCATTCCACTCAATAATTTCATAATCGGGACAAAACTTTTTCCAGCTTGATATACATTTTTTTACGGATTTCGGCTTATCTGCACCGCCGAACCAGCAATAGTGAATTATCTTCGGTATAGCCATTATTAAACCTCCGA
>USJJ01000093.1 GCA_900554995.1 uncultured Ruminococcus sp.
AGCGGGTCACGCTGAATATAGCCCGCCTCCTCAAGAGCGTCGAGATTCGACTGAACGGACGACGTGGATCTCAGACCGACTGCCGCACCGATTTCACGAACCGACGGCGGGATTCCGTCCGCACTGCGCTGAACAAGAAAATCGTATATTTTACGCTGAGTTTCATTAATAGACATATGCTCAACCTCTTTTCATTCTTACTACACAGGTATTATAACACAAACGTTCGGAAAAAGCAAACATTTGTTTGGCAAAAAATATAAAAAATTTCTCTTTATTTTTTTGAATTTTTGTGCTACAATTATATAAATAAATAGTTTTGAGGTCAAATATGGTTAATTTTTGCAAAAAAACGGCATTCTTTATGCTTATCCTTATATTATCTGTTACAATCCTTGCGCCCTGCGTCTCGGCACTCGACTCAGTCGAGGCCGTAAAGAGCCTCTCCGACGGCGGAGAAAAAATAATCTGCATCGCTCACAGAGGCGATTGGCACAGCTTTCCCGAAAATTCCGCGGAGGCGGTCAATGCCGCACTGGAGTACGATGCGGTTTCCGTTGACGTAAAGCTCAGCTCGGACGGGATTCCCGTTCTTATGGCGGACGAGACGGTCGACAGAATGTGCGTCGATTCCGACAGCAAACCCATCAGCGGCACAGTATCCTCGTTCACTTTTGCCCAGCTCGGTGAAATGTACCTGCGTGAGGACAACGGCGGCACGAATAAGAGCAAAACCGACTGCCGTATTCCCGAGCTTAAAAAGATCTTTGAAGTCTCTGACGGTAAAACCGCAATTGTTGTCAATGTCAGCGAGAGCGATTTTAAGACGATTTATGATTACGTAAAAGCTCTCGGCAAGCTCGATGAGACCGTTTTCAGGATAAATGCAAAGGCGAAAAAAATCGTTGAACTGACAAAGGATCTTGATGGAATAAAAGTTTTGGGGAACTATCAGGGCAACATTATTTTCCTTGCCACATCTGCAGTTAAAGAATGTTTTTCAAACGGTATTTATACAATAGAAATGGGAAGCACCAACGGAAACGGTGTTCTCTACGGCAATTTTCTACTGAAACGTTTTGTCGGAAACAAGCGTGCTATGGTCTCGATGGTAAACGGCAGATGCGGCAAAAGAACGGACAATGAAACAGGCTGGGATGATCTTATCTCCCGTGGTTACAGCGCTATCGAGACGGATTTTCCCGCAGAACTGACCGAATATATTAGAAAAACGAATTCTGCGGCAATTGATCTTGAAAAATTCATCGATCTCTATAACGGAATTGACCTCACGCCGTACAATACCGAAAGCGAAAAAGCATTTTCCTCTGCCCTGTCGGAGGCAAAGTCTCTCCTTGGCACTCCGTGCTCATTTTCCGAAATAGCGGATGCACGCTCCGCTTTGCAATCGGCTCACGATTCGCTGACTGTCGGAGAAAAAAAGAACGTTACGCTAAAATTCAAATTTACTCCGGGCAGAATAATCACCGTCGTCCTTTGCGGTGCGGCGTTCACCGTCGGAACACTTTATCTCATAAGCAAAAAGAAAGAAAACTGATTTACCGTCCGGAAGGTGACGGTTTAAATAGGAGGGATAAAATTGGATATCAAAGAAAAAATTCGGATTCCGAGGGCGGACTACCCCGAACAGGTCGGCATATCTTCTAAGGCAATATCCGAGCTGATTCGGGATTTCAAGGAACACAACATTGAAGTCCACAGTATAATGATCATAAGAGACGGCAAGGTCGCTTATGAGACCTGGGCGGCACCCTATGCGCCCGAATATCCCCATATGATGTACTCCGTCAGCAAGAGCTTCACCTCGACTGCGGTGGGATTTGCAATTGATGAGGGACTGATGACGCTTGATACAAGGCTCATTGACATCTTCCCCGAGTACAGACCAAAGGAGAACGACCCGAATCTTGAAAAGCTGAATGTCCACCATCTTCTCTCAATGCAGTCGGGCAAAAATGTCAGCGTTTTCTCCGATAAGGGTAAGAATCACTGGATCAAGGATTACTTTGATGCCTCTTGGAAATTCAGCCCCGGTGACGGTCACTGGCAGTACATAAGCGAAAATCAGTATATGCTCTGCGCTATGCTGACGAGGATAACGGGAATGTCCGTTGTTGAATATCTGACGCCGAGACTGTTTGAGCCACTCGGAATTGACGTCCCTTTCTGGGAACACGACGTTGACGGAATTGAAGCCGGAGGCTGGGGTCTTTATCTAAAAACCGAGGATCTCGCAAAATTTATGTACTGCTATCAGCAGCACGGAAAGTTTAACGGCAAGCAGGTTATTCCCGAAAAATGGACCTATCTTGCGCAAAGGCAGCAGGCGAACAACTCACCATTTACCAATGTAATTGACAGTCAGTGCGGCTATGGCTACTGCTTCTGGCGTTGCGGCGGAATCAATGGCTACCGTGCGGACGGAATGTTCTCACAGTTCGGAATAGTCTCTAACGATGACGACATTGTTTACGTTATGACAGCCGGTGAAATCAATGAACAAAAAACACGAGACTGCATTTGGCGGCATTTCAACGACCTTATAATTGAAAACGACAGTGAGCCGACTCCCGAAGTCAAGCCGGAGCTGGAGGCTCTCCCCGACGATCTTGCCGCCGAGGAGCGCAGTCCTCTTGAGGAAAAAATTGAGGGTAAAGAAATCTATCTTCAAAAAAATCCGATTCTTAATGCCGCAGGCTTCCCGCTCAGTATGCTTCCGATTCCGATCGTCTATATGTCGGGGGACCGTGCAGGCAATATTGACAATGTGGTCTTCGCTTTCGGTGAGGACACCTGCACAATGACGTGGGACGAGGGTGACGAGCACAACACGATTGTCTGCGGAATGGACGGTAAAGCTCGAACAAGTCCGATTACACTTGCAGGTATGAATTTCACGGCATTTTCGACCGCCGCATGGATCAAGGAGAACACCCTTGAGGTTCATATGAGGCCTATCGGCGGAATATGTATGAGAAAAATTAAATTCAGCTTTGACGGACACAGAGTCAAGTTATACCCATCAAGCCAAATGTCGATGACGGCGATGGCAAAATCGCTTGCGCTTGATGTTGATTCATTCTTCCCGTCGATTCTGCACAATTTCGGGCTGGTCGCATTCGATCAGCTTCCCGCAATAATCGATGCACCGATATTCGGAAGAATAGAAAACTAAGTAAAAATATAGTTGAGACAATTTTGATTCGAGGTGACATTTATATGGACGATAAATTGTATTTTGTGATTTTCGGTATAATTCTTGCAATTATGGCGGTTGTTATTCCGTTCTTTTTGAAAGCGGAAACTCCTAAGCCCTGCAAAAAATCACTTATACTTAAACAGACCTGTTCAACGATTTTTCTTGCGAATGCGCTTATCGCAGGACTGATCGGCGACTTCACGAGATATGCCGCATTGATGTTTATAGGTCTTTGCTTCTCGTGGCTCGGAGATTACCTCCTCCACGTCAACCCCGGTCAAGGATTTTTTGTTGCGGGTCTTTCATCGTTCCTTGTAGGACACATTTTTTACACTGCGGCGTACTGCAAGGCATTCAGAGTTCTTTTTCCGTGGGTGTCAATTGTCACCGTGCCTAAAGTAATTGCTTACATACTCATTCTTGCAGCGGCAATGCTTTGCGCGCTGTTTGTTGAAAAAATCTCTCTCGGAAAAATGTTCGTCCCCTGCTTCCTTTACGCCGCAACAATTACTGCAATGGCAGTTGAGGCGTTTTCACTCGCCATTACAATTATGACTACATCAAGTAATGTCAAGGATCCGATATTTACCGGAATTATGCTTATGCTCGGAGCGGCGCTTTTTGTAATCTCCGACTACACACTTTCGATTTTGACATTCAAAAAAGGTGTTGAAAAGCACGGGGCATTACGTCAGGTAAATATTTGGACATATTTCTATGCTCAGCTCTTCCTCGGCGTTTCGATTTATTTCATTTCAACCTGATATCACAATGTAACCGAATAAAGCAAAGACTGCCTCGATTTCAAACTAACCGAGGCAGTTCTTTACTGTTCCATTTGTTTGCCGATGAATGAAGCGGCAACCTGTGCCAGTTTCGTTTCCGTCGGTGAAATTTTCGATCCGTCGCTCCAAAGAAACACCACGGCGCCGAGAATATCGCCGTTGCCGATTATCGGCATTGCGACCGACGCTCCGTAATCAATGCCCTCGATTGGGTACATTTGCCTGTCACGGTCGCCCGTGTAAAGCTGTCTTGATTCCATCACGTCCTCAAGCTCCTTACTAATCCTTTTTTCGAGAAAATCCTTCTTTGAAACACCTGCGCAGGAGATCACGTGGTCACGGTCGCAAATGAGTACAGGCGTTGTCACATTGCGGTACAGAACGTCGGCAAAATGCTCCGTCACATCGGAAATTTCACTTATCGGCGAGTATTTTTTAAATATAACGCCGCCCTCCGTGTCGGTGAAAATTTCCAGCGGAGCGCCCTCCTTGATATGCATTGTGCGGCGGATCTCTTTCGGAATAACCACACGGCCGAGATCGTCGATTCGTCTAACAATTCCGGTTGCTTTCATATATTATTCTCCTCTTTGATGACCGCTGATCGGTCTTTTTTTCGTTTGCAAAAATAGTGTTCGCCGCTTTTTATTTTTTATGCGGCAGTAATTGCAAAAAAGATGCTCAAGAGTTATAATATAGAAAAAGATCCAAACGGTTAATGTCCTTTGCCGTTCAACAATCGCAGAAGCTCTTCACGATAACCGAGCAAGGCAAAAGCCTGATTTTTTCTGAATTTTAAAGGCAGAGAGCTATTACAGACATTGTTTTCAAGATCCTTGATTCGCTGTTTCAGATATTCTTCTGTCGTCATAAACATCACCGTTAATATTTTTTGCATAACAAAAGAGGTTATTAAATGCAAGTACAGGAAGAATTGAAAAATTTTTTATTTGAAAACGGAGTTGCCGACGTCGGCTTCACCTGTGTTGACGACGGACCATTCGGAGAAAAAAGCTATGCGATGAGCATTGTCGTCAAACTCTCCGATGCTGTCATCGACGAGATAACGGACGAGCCGACCCACTCATATTTTCACCATTACAGAACTGTCAATGCGTTTATCGACCGCACGCTTTTACAATGCGGCTTTATTCTCGAAAAGCACGGGTATAAATACATCCCGATCGGCGCCTCTCAGAGCATTAACAAGGACGGCTGGAACTATCACGGAAGATATTCGCACAAGAAGATTGCCACACTTTCCGGCCTCGGCGGAATCGGCAAAAGCTGTCTTTTCCTTCACAGGGAATACGGTCCGAGGGTGAGACTCGGAACGCTTTTCACCGATTGTCCGTTTGAAATTCAAACTCACGAATATTTTTCGCCCTGCACTGAATGCGATTTGTGCGAAAAGGCTTGCCCATCGGGTGCAATCGGCGGTAAAATGTGGGCTGTCGGTATGGAACGGGAAGAGTTTTTTAATCCCGAGAAATGCAGTACATATATGAAAAAGAAATTTCAACACATCGGCAGAGGTGCAGTATGCGGAATATGTATGCGTGTCTGCCCCGCCGGAAGGAGAATTAACAATGGACGATAAAAAAATAACGAGAATCAATGAGCTTTCTGCGGCGGCAAGAGAACGCGAGCTGACCGAGGAGGAGCACGCCGAACGTGCACAGCTCAGAGCCGAATATGTTGCGGCGTACAAGCAAAGCCTCATTAATCATCTCAACAACACAAAAATTGTTGACGACAAGGGTAACAAAACCCCGCTTCGCAGGAAAACGAGGAACGAAAATGAAAAACAATAAAAATTGTTTCATTGGATTCGGTATTCTTGCCGTGCTTGCGGTTATATTCAGAATATTTGACAAAAAATTTGCCGAGCTTCTTTTTCACAGGGGCAATTTCTTCGGCGGGCTTTGCGAGACTGTCGGCTCGGCACTCCCGTTTGCACTCTGCGCCTTTTGCTTTGCAACACTGATTTTCTGCCGGCATACGAGAACAACCAGG
>USJJ01000094.1 GCA_900554995.1 uncultured Ruminococcus sp.
ATCAATTTTTGCTCTTTGTTCTAATATCTTCACAGAAGATAAATAATCAATAGTTTTAGAAGCTTCAGAAATTGCCTTAACAATAGCATCTTTCCAAGAAACAGTAGAATTTCCTGTTATAGTTAAATGTTTTTCAATTTCCATATACACACATTCCTTTCATTAAAAATCTATTATAAACATTTTTTCCGTTTTTTGAAAAAATATAGAACAGAAGCTGCCCGAAGCAGCAAATCGCTCCGCCGATCAGAAACGCTTTCAGGCAGTCGATTAAAATCGGCGAATCAGGCGACGCCTTTTTGACCATTTCATCGTATTGTTTGTTTGATATTTTCATCTTGTATTCTCCCGCTTAAATAATTTCAATAACAGTATTATCATTTATGCGTTTAAAATACAAAAAGGACGGCATAAGCCGTCCCGTTTTGATAAAAATTTAATTTATGCAACCGCTTTACGAAGAATAAGAAGCGCGTCGAAGCTGTTGATTGAACCGTCGGAATTCATATCTCCGATATTGTAATCAACCGCATTGAGGAGCTTTAACGCAACAACGTGCTGAAGAACGATAAGTGCGTCGGCGGAGTTTACCTTGCCGTCGTGGTTAACGTCGCCCTTTTCGGTTGCAGTTGTTACAAGGTTGATGTCATAGAAATCGCTGACGCCGTTATAAGGCTTGAAGTAAACCTCAACGGAATTGATTCCAGGTTTAACCTTCTTCCTGAACGAAGCATAAATATTCTGATAAACGCTTGAACCGGAAACAGTCTCTTTATACGCAATATCGGCGGTTTTGCCGTCGGAATAAGTAACTCTGACAACAAGTCCGTTCATATCGAGCATTCCGAGATCCTCATATCTTGTGTGATAGCCGCCATAGTGCTTAAAAGCGACCTTATCACCGCCCGAAACAAAGGTTCCGAGTCCGTGGTCAGGAACATCATAGTATCCGAAATCCCAGTCGGCACCCTTAAGAAATTCGGTTCTCGCAGGATATTTAATAATTTTAACGCTTGTTACGGTTGCAGCCGCCGAGGCAGAAACAAGTGATGCAAATCCCGAGCAGGTAATTGCAACAAGAATTGCCGTCAGCGCAGCTATAATACGATGAATTTTCTTCATAACTGTTTCCTCCGTAGTTTTTTATTATTATAACTTATTTATTCGATTTTGTCAAACTCCGCTGAGATCAAAATCGGGAACAAACTCCTCGGATGAGGAATCAAGCTCCTGAATATAAACATTCTCAAAACCGAGCTTTTCGGCATATTCAAGCACAAGATTATACTCCCTCTCGCTGAGTTTACGGTTAATCGTCGGATACTCGGCAGCTTTTGCACACGGTATATACTGCCCCATCAGGCTGATAACCGTGTCAATCGGCAGGTTATCCTTTATCCAGTCAAGAGTACGCATCGCCTGACTGACATTGCCCGGAAGAACGAGATGGCGAATTATCAGTCCGTTTTTCATAAGCCCGTTTTCAAAGACATCCGTCCCCTGCTGTCGTTTCATCTCCCTGACAGCCGCCGAACAAACGTCGAAATAATCTGCCGCCTTGCTGTACTTCAGAGATACGGACGGGCTGACATATTTCATATCCGTGAGATAAATATCAACAAGTCCGTCAAGCATTTTCAGCGATTCAACACTGTCATATCCGCCCGTGTTATACACCACGGGAACCGACGGTTTGTATTTTGAAAGCGTGGAAGCGAGCTGAACGGTATAGTGCGTTGGATTTACGAGGTTAATATTATTAGCTCCCCGGGATTCAAGCTCTCTAAAAATTTCAATCAGCCGATCTTCTGTTATCTCCTTGCCATAGCATTCACTGCTGATTCTGTAATTCTGGCAGTATACACATTTTAAAGAACAACCCGAAAAGAAAACCGTTCCGCTGCCCTTTTCACCGCTTATGCATGGCTCCTCCCAATAATGCAGGGCGGCTCTGGCAACCTTGTATCCCGTATTAACGCCGCACACGCCCGTTTTTATGTCTCTGTCGGCACCGCAGCGCCTCGGACACTGATTACAAATAAACATCCCGACACCTTATTAATTATTAATGTAAAATAATTATAACACAAAATTTCTACTTGTCTATACTTTATATATGTGATATAATTGCTGAGTAGAACACGAGATAAAGTGAGGTAAATATTTATGAAAAGAGCAGTCGCTTTATTTACAACTGCTATATTAATGCTTTTGTGTCTTACATCCTGCGGTTCGTCGGGCGGACTGAAGGGTAAGCACCACGTTGAAATGGTTATTAAGGATTACGGAACGGTTAAAATTGAGCTTGACGGAGATCAGGCACCTCTCACCGTGGGCAACTTTGTTAAGCTCTGTAACGAAGGCTTCTACGACGGTTTGACTTTCCACCGTTATGTTAAGGATTTTGTTCTTCAGGGCGGCGACCCCGAGGGAACGGGTCTCGGCGGCTGCGAAAGCAGTATTAAGGGCGAATTTTCCGCAAACGGAGTAAAAAATACAATTAAACACAAGCGCGGCGTAATTTCAATGGCGAGAAACCAGTTTGACTATAACTCGGCTTCATCGCAGTTCTTTATTTGCCTCAAGAGTACATACGCATCCGATCTTGACGGACAGTATGCGGCTTTCGGCAAAATTACGGAGGGCTTGGATATTATAGATAAAATATGCAGTACGGTTCCGGAAAGCAACTGTATTCCCGCAGATCAGCAGCCTGTAATTGAAACAATCAAGGTAATTGACTGAGAGGTGTAATTTTGAGTAATAATCTTGACTATCTCAACAGAGTTTATCTGAAAATCGATCTTGATAAAATTTGTAATAACATAAAGGAAGTTATGAACAAGGTCGGCAAGGACACCAAGGTAATGGCTGTCGTAAAAGCCGACGCATACGGACACGGTGCGATTGAGGTTACAAAAGCACTCAGCGAAATCGGCACATACGGCTTTGCGGTTGCAACCGTCGGTGAGGCTCTTGCTCTTCGCCGTGCAGGTATAACGAAGCCGATCCTTATTCTCGACTTTGTTTTCCCGAATCAGTTTGAAACAATAATACGTAACGATATTATGCTCACAATTTTCCGTTACGAAATTGCAAAGGAGCTTAATGAAGCTGCCGAACATATGGGTACGACAGCACACATTCATATTAAGGTTGACACGGGAATGGGCAGAATCGGATTTATCCCGGATGACGAGAGCATTGACGAAATCCGCAGAATTTCCCAGCTTCCGAATGTTGAAATCGACGGTATTTTCACTCATTTTGCCTGTGCGGACGAGGCTGACAAAACCTCAATGAACAACCAGTTCAAAAAATTTGAGGACTTTGTAAAAAGACTTGAAGAAATCGGTATCAATATTCCGATCAAGCACGTATGTAACAGTGCGGCGATAATCGACACAAATAACGATTTTCTTAATATGGTCAGAAGCGGAATCATAACCTACGGTCTGTATCCGTCCCAATTTGTGCACAAGGAAAATCTCCACATTGAGCCTGCAATGGAGCTTCACAGCCTTGTTATCAATGTTAAAACAATACACAAGGGTGATACAGTAAGCTACGGTTCAACCTACGTTGCGACAAAGCCGACTGTTATCGCAACAATTCCCGTGGGCTATGCCGACGGATATCCTCGCCTGCTTTCAAACAAAGGCAGCGTCCTGATTCACGGCAGACGTGCCAAAATCGTCGGAATGATCTGTATGGATCAGTTTATGGTTGATGTTACCGATATTCCGGGCGTTTCGATCGGCGACGCCGTAACGCTTATCGGCAAAGACGGCGATGAAGAAATTACCTGTGAGGAAATAGGCGATCTTTCGGGTCGTTTCAACTATGAATTTCTTTGCTGTATTACACGGCGAGTTCCGAGAGTTTACACAAGAGGCGGCAGAACCGTCAAAATCGTTGACTATTTAGAGTGATTGATATGGCAGAAGTTAAAACAAATGTTATGCGCTTGCTTGACAAGAAAAAAATAAACTACACACCGCATTTTTATCCTCACGGCGATGACATCCCGACCGATGGAATAACGATTGCCGAATTTCTCGGCAAGGATCCCGCAACGGTATATAAGACGCTCGTTACCCGTTCCGCATCAAAGAATTACTATGTTTTCGTAGTGCCTGTTGCCGAACATCTTGATCTAAAAAAGGCTGCAAAATCAGTCGGTGAAAAGTCGATTGAAATGATAAAACAAAGCGAACTTCTTCCCCTCACCGGCTATATTCACGGAGGCTGCAGTCCGATCGGGATGAAGAAGAGCTTTAAGACTACCTTTCACGAGGATATCCTTTCCCTCGAAACGGTTACGCTCAGCGCCGGCCGCGTCGGCAGTCAGGTTGAGCTTACACCGAATGACATAATCAGCTTTGTCCGCGGCAGAACAGCGGATATAATCGTTAAATAGCAAAAAGCAGTAAAGTTCGTTTTGAACCTTACTGCTTTTTTTATTGCTTATCTTAGATTCATAAGTCTGTCAAGCGGAGATTCGAGTGAGCCGTCATCTTCACTTGTTTCATCCTCGGAGGTAGTCTCTTCGGTTGTCTGCTCCTCCGTTACGGGTTCGCCCCAAACAAAGAGGAATACCGTTGTGCCCTTTTCATATGAAGCGCCGCCCTCAAGTGATGCGCCCTGAACGGTGCCCTCCTGCTCTCCGTCGGTATTGAGTTTAACCGACTTTTCAACAGTAAATCCGATCTTTGTAAGCATATTACGAGCTTCTTCATATTTCATATTAAGATGTTTAAATAGTTAGGCGGACTCACTCCTTGCGTTTTAAAGCATTCCACTCATTCGGCTGTGAAGTAAAATCATTGCTTCGATCACACCTTTATATAACTGCAATTCATAGAACCTAATCTATATTAAGCATTCATCATGCGGAAATTATCAAAGTGATTTTCGCATTCAAGGCACATCTTATGCCATTGGAAACAACTCCGTTTTTAAGATTCCGGTAAGACCGGTGATAGAACTTGAGGCATTGAATGTTATGCCATGGGACTCACTCCTGTTTCTTTAAAATTCAAGCATAAAAGCCTGTCCTATCATCATATGAGATCATCCTTTCGGGATGTAAATTTCGTGATTTAAAGTGTGCCGTGCTTTTCAGCTGTCGGCGGAGACTAAATAGTCAGATCGTAAAAACCTCTTGTAATCATAGCTTAATCACCCTTTCGGTAAGATTTCAGCCTGCCGCTGCATTTCTGCACTGTTGCGGCGAATTTAACAAATACAGAGAATATGGAACCTCTTTTTCATAACATCATCAGACCCTTTCCTTGGGGATATCCTGCCGCTGCCTTTCAGCATTCATGCGGTAAAGTTACTTCTGTGTCGGACTCACTCCCTTGCGTTATCGTTCAAATATTCAGATCATAAAATCCTCTTGTGATCATAGCTTAATCACCCTTTCGGTAAGATAAGCCTGCCGCCGCCTTTCAGCACCGATGCGGCACATTTAGTAAATACAGAGAATGTGATAACCTCTCGTCATAATATCAAGCCCTTTCATCGGGATATCCTGCCGCTGCTTTTCAGCATTTATGCGGTAATGTTATCGGTATTTCGGACTCACTCCTTGCTTTATGATTTAAATATTCAAATCGTGAAATTTCCTTCCGAACATATTTACCAGATCCTTTCCGATATCCTGTCCTGCCGCCGCTTTTCAGCGATAATGCGGTAAACTCAACAGCCTGTCGGACTCACTCCCTTTCACTTAAAATTCAAGTATGAACCTCATTTTCATAGGAATCATCCTTTCGGACTTATTGTCACAGCCGATCGGGGGAATAGCGTCCCGACACAGCGGACTGTATATCATCTTAACTGCCCTGCTTTAATGTCATTTCATCCGGATATAAATATAACCCTCTCCATCGGACTTATCCCTTTCATCATTTTCTGACGAGATGTTCTTTGGAAGAAGGTATAAAAATACCGCCCACACATTCGTGCTGCGGCTCTTGTTAAATCTGCTTTTTTACTGA
>USJJ01000095.1 GCA_900554995.1 uncultured Ruminococcus sp.
GCGTCTGCCGATTCCGCCACTCTCGCATTCAATTGTCGTTCCCTCAAGGAACGTTTGATATTATATCAGATAGATACCCGTTTGTCAACTGTTTTTGAAAATAATTCTAACTTTTTTCTGCCATATTTTCTTGTAAAAACCTTCCGACAGCGATCAAGCCGTCGGAAGTGATTTTATTTTGCTGTCAAAAAATAATTTTTCTAAACTCACGGCGTAATTGTTTGCCGCCTGTTATTTCTCCTCAAAAATATATTCACCCGAACCGAGACGAATAACCGCACAGCCGTCCTTGCACTCATACTCATCGAAGCTGTGTTCAACGCCGTTTATTGTGAGCTTTTCGCCCATAATCGGCAATCTCAGCTCGGTCGGAACCGGAACGGTACATTTATATATAAGGTTTTTCTCGTTGCTCCATTCGCTCACGATAAGTCCAGAGGCAGAATCATAGCTTGCCTTAACATATGTCATGCGCTGCTGTCCGTCGGGAAGCTCCTCGGCGGTTCTTGTATCAATTCTCGGCCGAAGAATAACAGTTTCAAAGCCAGGCGTTCCCGGCTCGATGCCTGCCATATAGCGATACATCCATTCAACTACCGAGCCGTAAGCATAGTGATTGAACGAGTTCATGCCGACATCTCCGAAGCCGTTTTCCTTTGTATAAGAATTCCAGCGTTCCCAAACGGTCGTTGCGCCCTGGTCGATGCTGTAAATCCAAGACGGCTCATTGCGCTGCATAAGGAGCGTATATGCCATTTTATCCTTACCGTATTTTGAAAGCGTCGTGCAAAGATTATATGTTCCGAGGAAGCCCGTCGAAAGTCTGTTACCGTTCGCCTTTATCTGCTCAACAAGCTCGTCGGCGAGAACTTTTGCATAGTCGGCATCAACAAGGTCAAAGGCAAGCGCAAGAATTTTATCGGTTTGGGTCTGTCCGATGAGCTTTCCGTCTTTCATATAGTTATCAACGAAGTAAGCATAAGCCTGTTTTCTCAGCTCTTTATAATGCTCGGCTCTGTCGGATTTACCGAGAACGTCGCTCATCTTTATCATAAGGTCAATATCGTGCACAAAATAAACGGACGAAACATACGTTTTGTCGCACTGCTCATATGCAAGCCAGTCGCCGAAACGGGCGTTTGCGCCCGCCATACCGAACTTATCAACGAGCTGAGCAATGTATTTCTCCATTGACTCATAATGCGTTTCAAGAAGCTCAATATCATTATACATAACATACATATTATAAGGCACGATTATGCCTGCATCTGTCCACGCCGCTTCATTCTCCGCATGGCAGCAAAACGTTTTGGGAATAACCTCGGTATATCCGCCATCGTCACCCTGAGAATCACGGGCATCCTGGATCCACTTGCGGAAAAATTCCTTGACATCTGCATTGTAAGCAGCCGTTATGCTGAACGCCTGTGCGTCTCCTGTCCAGCCGTAGCGCTCATCACGCTGAGGGCAATCGGTCGGCACGCTCAGATAGTTACTGCGTTGACCCCAAAGAGTATTTGAAATAAGTTTGTTGACAAGCTCGTCGGAGGTTTCAAGCGTTCCTATTTCCTTCGTAACAGAGCCGACAACCTCGGAAATAAAATCAAGTATTTCAATATCCTTTGTTGCGCTTATCTGTACATAGCGATATCCGTAAAATGTAAATGTCGGTCTGTAATTTTCCTCGCCTTTACCGCTGAGTACATATGTTTCCTTCGCAAGCGCAGTTCTGAAATTGATGGTGTAAAGTGATCCTTTTGCACCGTCATTTCCTCTTGAAATTTCACCGCTGTCATTCAAAAACTCTGCATAGTGAACATTAACAAATGTTCCTCTTTCGCCTTTAAGGGTCAGCTTAGCCCAGCCGACCATTTCCTGACCGAGATCAATGATAAGCTTTTGACCTTTTTTGAACGTTAGAGGGAAAGATTTGGGATTGTCGCAGATATTTATCTCGCCGTAATATGAACCGTTATAATTAATACCGTCATAAACCGTGAGAGTTTTTGCTCTTAGACTTAATTCATCACGGACTTGAACCTTAGGACCGATAAAAGGAGTCAACACACCGTCGAAATAATCACAAACCGTCGCCTTGCGAACCTTTTTCGGCACAAATCCTACTGTTGAAATCTCATCATAACCGTTCTCTGTTGCATCACAGTATTCTCCGTCCCAGATATCAGCCAAGCGAACCGGTCCGCCGACCGTTGCGTCCCAGTTTTCGTCTGTTACAAGAATTGATTTGCCGCCATGCACAATATTTGCGATGAAAGCGGGCGGATTTGCACCGTATGTACTCTGAACAATTCTGCCTGAATACCAGCCTGCCGATACCACTGCAAGTATTCGATTCTTTCCCTCACGAATATACTTTGAAACATCATAGACGTAATAAAGGGCACGTTTGTGATAATTTGTCCAGCCCGGTTTCATCTCGTCATTGCCGACGCGCTTGCCGTTGATGTAGATATCAACAATACCGAGAGCCGAAAAAATCAACTCGGTTTTCGCGTCGCTTACGATATCAAAATCACTCCAAAACATCGGTAATCCGTTATTGTCGACAATTTCGCAATGCTGATTAACATAAGGGATTCTTCTGCCCCACGGATTTTTTGAAGCATCAAAATAGCTTCTAAATTCTGTGTAAATAAACTTTGCGTTATTCCATATTTTTTCCATGTTGTCCTCCTATAAAAAGGACAGAAACGAAAGCCTTTATTATGCTCTTGTTTCTGTCCTTTAATGTCTTTAATTATTTTGTAAGGAAATACCAAATGATATCAATAACTTTGAAATCCTTAAGAACCTTTACGAGGAACTTAACAATTGTGTCGGCAAGAAGAGTCGTTGCTCCGCCGAGATCGACAAAACGGTTTGTCTGTGCCTCGGGTGCACCGTCGTACTCGAGAGTAAACGGCTGAGTATAGATAACTCCGCCCTCGCCTACGATTTCGGCTCTGACATATGAGCCGATCTCATCGGAATAATCATCAAGGTCAATCGTGTTTCCGGTTGCGATAACCTTGCCGTCGGCAATCCAGTGAACCATATATGCGTCCTGAGTGCTGATCGTGATAGTGTCCTCAACATCATCAACGGAAACGGACTTTACCTTAGGAGTAACCGCTTCCTGATCAAAAGCAAAAATCGTGCGCTGCTTGCCTGCATTTTCCTCTTCAACAATCTTGCTGTAAGTTTCGGCAAAGCTGTCCGCCAGCTCAAGACCTACGCCTGCCGCCTTAAGCTCCTCCGACCAGGACTGAAGCTCAACCTTACTGCCCATATAGTAGCTTGCGGCAAAGAATGCGCCGTCTTTCATAGCTGTTTTAAGCTCGGGAATTGTCTTTTCAGGCATACACATAAGGGTATATCCCGAATTGACGATGCCCTCGTTATGAGAATCCGATGTCGCAAGTCCGAAAACGTTTCTGCCTGTCGGAATGACCTTCTGAAGCAGGAGATCCCAAAGCTTTCTGTCGTAACGGGTTCTGTAATCGCCCTTGCTGTTCACATCAATACCGAGACACGCCGGGTATTTTTCGAGAATGTTTGCAAACTTATCAACTACATATTTGAACTTGACGTTATCGGTGTTATATGCCTCGTCGTAGTTTGCAACGTTTCTTGCTCCGCTGTATTCGCCCGGGTGATTGATTACGCAAAGTCCGCCGAGCTTATCGATATTTTTAATCGGGGTCTCATAGTCACTTGTACCGCCGATTGTGTCGTTGCCGTAATTAACAAACCACGAGCAAACGTGAGCATTGTTAAACGAGGTCGGGTTCTGCTCATTGCCGAAAGGCACTCTGAGCATTGAATTTTTGGCATTGCCGTTATCGTCATATTCGGTATAATAGTTGCCGTCGTATGTATATTCCTTGCCGTCTGAGGTTTCGCCCTTTGACGAAAGAACCTCAATGGGAAGTTTGCCTTTTCTGACGCTCATTGCAATCTTAACAGCCTTGTTCGTTGAGGGATCATCCCATCCGTAGTCCGTTGTGCCATGGTCGGTGACTGCAAGAATATCGAAATTATGGTCATAATGCTTTTCAACGGTTTCTTTCTTTGTCAAAGTACCGTCCGTACCTGTCGTGTGACTGTGAAGATCCGTCTTGTATTGCTTATAGGTGCTCCAGTCAACGTTGGCATAGGTGCTGTTGATTTTGTAATCAACGTCCTTGTCGATCGCAAACGAGCAAAGAGCCGTACACGATGTTGCAATTGCGGCAGACATGAAAATTGAAATGGCTTTTGTAAGTTTTCTGTTCATGATTATCCTCCGTATTATTTGATGATTTTATCGAGTAGTGCTTTTATATCAATATCTTTATTCTGCGTGTCGGAGTTTTTCTCCGTCAGCGGAACAATGATTTTGTTGACCTGATCGTTATAAAGGAACTGCGGAAAATCATCGCTTTCATTTACCGTCGGCTGACTGCCATGCTGAGCAAGCCACCATGTAAAATCGTAATAGCCCGGCGTGTACCAGGTGTGCATCATATCCTTTACAAACCACGTATATTCGGGATACATACAGGTCGAGGCGTCAATGGCATTGTCGCAGGAAATATGGTTGTGACCGTCTCCGATCTTCTGCGTGTAATCGGCACCGAGCGTCTCGCCGAAATCGGCACAGGTTGCGCCGAGTGATGTTCTCGAGGTGTCGATAAGGAAGTCGCTCTGATAGGAGTCGTTTTTCAACACCGGAACCGCTGCCTTGCCGTAATTTGAAATAATTGCAAGCTTCATTCCGTGCGCCAATGCGTTGTCAAGAATCGCTTTCGTGCTGTCCATAACTCCGTAGTGATACGCATCCAGCTTTTTGATAAGCAGAGCATTCTCGGTCTCGTCGAGCATATAAGCCTTGGCTTCTTCATAATACTCGTTCGGAACAAAGGTCCATATACCCGGGATGTTACCGAAAAGATCGTCAAGACAATTCTTATAAAGCACATCCTTGCCGTTGGTAAGCACCCGGTCAAGGACTCCGCATACAGGATCGAAAACAAAGCCCGCAAGCGCTTTATAGAGACATCTCAAAAGAACGGTAACGGGATCGTTTCCCTCAATAAAATTGCCGACATAGTTTACAACCGAATCGGATTTAATATTGATATCTCCCGTGAAGAGACCGCCCATAAGGTTGATACCGTTAAAAGCCGATGACTGCATAATCACCGTGTCAACACTGTCATAGCCGTACTGCTTCAGGTAAGTCATAATGACTGCGCCGCCCATACTCTCGCCCTTGAGGACGACTTTATTGTGATGAGTTAGCTGCTTTGTCTTTTCAACATAATCATTAAGTTCAGCGGCAATATCAAAAACATTCTCGCGCCAGTCATAGTTAAATCGGTTGTCACAGCGATATCCGTGCTCGGCAGTTGGATCAACCCTGAATTTAACGTCAACCGTTTCGTTGAGCGGATCGCCGTTATCGTCGCAGGCGGCGTCCTTCATCATCTCGTTCAAAGCCTTGCTCAGCGAAAGCGCAAAGCTGTCATAATCGCCCGTAATCGTGAGCATAAAGGCAGGTACAACAAGACTTGCAACGGCGCTTACGATTGCCGATGCCTCCGGCACGAATACATTGTACTGCTCATCCGTTCCTGGATTGGCAACCAGATCGGTCATCGCAAAGCCCGTAACATAGACCACCGGGGTAACTCCGCAGCGGCATTCATCCGAAGCATATGCCGAAAGCCCTGCGATGCTGACGGAAAATATCAGCAAAAATGCAAGAAAAAACGAAATAGCTTTTTTCATATCAGCCCTCCTCTGTATTTCTATAATTTAGAATCTGCTTTTAGTATTATATCATAACTTTTTTTCAATATCAATTCTTAATTTATTGATTTTGTCATAATCATTTATACGGAGTGATGCTGATGACAAACGCAAAGAAACTTCTTACAAATACTCTGCTGCTGACGGCAACGGCATTTTTAATAAAAACAGTCG
>USJJ01000096.1 GCA_900554995.1 uncultured Ruminococcus sp.
AGGATTTCTTTCTCTGTTCAGAACAAAGATTTCGCACCCCCCGTCCTTGGAAGGAAAAAGGCGGATCAGCGTCTGTGCGCCGGTCAGTTGCAGCCCGGTTTTGGCCTCCACAAGTGCGAAAATCACCTCCAGAGTTTGTTTGGCAGAGGCATTTCCGGCCTCCAGACACTCCAAATTCGTTCCGTATTCCGTAAGTTCTTCTTTGCTCAGGCTGATTTTCAGCCGTCCCTTTGCGATTTGCAGGATTTCCATTGGTCTATGTACGCTCCTTTGCTTGTTTCATTTCCTTTACATTATAGGCGAAGAGCGCATTTTTTGCACCTGATTTCTTTTGGACGGAAGGGAAGAAATTTCCGCAGATTCGGATGAGATTGAAAAAAGCAGACAGCCCGAAATCCCCGGATTTCTCGTGGTTCCTTGAATATCCCGCACATCGGGCAATGCGGTATTCTTATCGGAGCAGGCGGTCGGAAACGGTTTGGGGACGCTTGTTTTTGTGGGGCAGGGAAAATTCCGACCGGAATCAGGGAGCTTTTGAAAAAGGCTACAGCAAAACGAAGAATTTCGTTGGACCGTAGCCGCTTTTCTTGATTCAGATTTTCAGAATGCCATCGGCAACTGCTTTATCCACAAATGCATGAATTTTCTGCACGGGATCCAACAGTTTGCTGATGGTTTCGTCTTTATGCAGACTGTCCACAAGGAGTGCAACATACTTGCACATATTGACTTCGCAGTACCAGGGACGGTCCAAAAGCTCCTGGGGACGGTAGATCAGGTTGGTGGTGAAGACCTTGTTCAGGATTCCTGCGGAATAGGCTTCATCGAATTTTTTCAATCCATTGCAGAACAGGCCGAAGGAGGCGAAGGCAAAAATCCTCTTGGCACCCCTGATCTTCAGCTTCTCGGCAATATCAATGATGGAGTCGCCGGAAGAAATCATATCGTCAACGATAATGACATCCTTTCCTTCCACGGGCTTGCCCAGGTATTCGTGGGCTTCAATGGGATTGCGTCCGTCCACGATCACGGCATAGTTCCGGCGTTTATAGAACATACCCAGATCCAATTTCAGAACCGAGGAGAAATACATACACCGGGACATTCCGCCCTCGTCAGGAGAAACAATAGTCACATGGTCGGCATTCAGGGTCAGGTCCGGAATATTCCGGATCAGCGCTTTGATCATCTGATAGGTCGGCTGAACATTGTCAAAGCCATGCAGAGGAATAGCGTTCTGAACTCTGGCGTCATGGGCATCAAAGGTAATCAGATTGGAAACACCGATGTTGACCAGTTCCTGCAGCATCATGGCGCAGTCCAAGGATTCTCTGGCGCTCCGTTTGTGCTGTCTGCCTTCGTACAGCATGGGCATCACAACGGTGATTCGTTTTGCCTTTCCGGCGATGGCGCCGATGATCCGCTTCAGGTCCGCAAAGTGCTCGTCGGGAGACATGGGCACCGTCTGACCGTACATTTTATAGGTCACACCGTAATTGAACACATCGCAGAGGATGAACACATCGTGTCCCCGCAACGACTCATAAATGATTCCCTTTCCTTCTCCGCTCCCGAACCGGGGGCAGGCAGCGTTGACCACGAAACTATGGTCCACACCGCTCCACTCCTTCAGATAGGAGTCAACCTTTTCAATAAAGCTCTCACAGCCCTTCATGGCAATTAAGCTTAACTCTCCGAACATTGCGTCACTCATTTTGATCCCCTCACAGCGTGTAGTTATTGTTTTCCGACCGTTTTCCGGCACCTGCCGTTCCAGCCGATCTTCCATTACCCATTATAGCACGGTTTCTTCATTTTTCAAATATTTTCTTTTAAATTCAAAAAAAATCTCCGAATTTCATCGTTTTATATGAAAAAACGCCGGAATTTTTGGTCGTTTTGGCGACTTTCGGGAGAGGAAAAGACAACCAAGAAAGTCAGGTCGGATTTTTCAGAAGTCAAAGCGAACCCGTTCCACGGCCGTACAGCGGAAATGGTCATCGGACAGGGTGAACAACGCCCCCTCTAAAGTCACCGGATTCTCTGAAAGTTCAAATTTGCTGGGCATTCCGGTTTTGAGCTTTTCGATGATGATCTCGGTTTTCACGCCCAGAATGGAGGAGCGGGGGCCGCACATTCCCAGATCGGTGATATAGCCGCATCTTCCCTGTAGGATCTGTTCGTCGGCGGTGGGCACATGGGTGTGGGTGCCGAAAATGATATTTACTTTGTCACAAAGGTCGTAAGCCAAGGCGATTTTTTCGCTGGTGGCCTCGGCGTGAATGTCCAGAACAGCCAGATCGTAGTTTCCCTTTTCTGCAAGGAGAATTTTCCGGCAGGACTCAAAGGGGCAGGCCAAGGGCAGATTTTCCATGCCGATTCTGCCCATCACATTCAGAACCAGAATGTTTTTTCCGTTGTAGGACAGGATGCAGGAGCCTTTTCCGGGATTCTGTCCCGGATAATTGCAGGGGCGCAGAAGGGTGGGCGCTTCGTCCAACATCCCGTAAACACTGCGCTGGCGAAAGGAATGATTGCCTCCGGTGATGACATCAGCCCCGGCTTCAAAAAGCAGCTCGGCGTCCTCCTTGGAAATGCCGTTTCCGCTGCCCATTGAGGCGTTTTCACCATTGATCACCGTGATCTCCGCTCCGGTTTCTCTGCAGATTTTCCGGAGATTTTCCTGCAGGCACAGAACGGCACCTCTTCCGACTACATCGCCCAAGCAAAGAATTTTCATTTCTGTTTTCCTTTCTGCTCTGAAAATCAAAGGGGTGCCGAAAAACGAAGACCTTCGTTTAAGGACACCCCTTGAACGCACATTTCAATATATATCTATGATTTACCTGCAGCAATATCTGCCGCAGTCCTTATTTTCATTCTGGCTTTATAGTATATATATGTCAAACTGCGTTGCAGTACATTTTATTTTGCGAAATCGGTAGCTCGGCTCTCTCTGATAATGTTGACCTTGATCTGTCCGGGATACTCCAGTTCATCCTCGATTTTCTTGACGATGTCTCTGGCAACAAGCACCATCTGATCGTCCGAAACCGCATCGGGCTTAACCATGATACGAACCTCACGGCCTGCCTGTATCGCATACGATTTTTCAACGCATGGGAATGAGTTTGTAATCTCCTCAAGTTTTTCAAGTCTCTTGATATAGTTCTGAAGATTTTCTCTTCTTGCACCCGGTCGTGCAGCGGATATCGCATCTGCCGCCTGAACGAGGCAAGCAACGATTGTTCTTGCTTCAACGTCACCGTGGTGAGCTTCGATTGCATGAACAACATTATCGTTCTCTTTATACTTTCTTGCGTATTCAACGCCGAGCTCAATATGTGAGCCCTCCATCTCGTGGTCAAGAGCCTTTCCGATATCGTGGAGAAGACCCGCACGCTTTGCAGTCTTGACATCTGCGCCGAGCTCTGCTGCCATAAGACCTGCGAGGTAGGAAACTTCAAGTGAGTGGTTGAGAACATTCTGACCGTAGCTGGTACGGTATTTCAGCTTGCCAAGCTGTTTGATAAGCTCGGGATGAATTCCGTTGACGCCTGCGTCAATTGCGGCTCTTTCACCTGTCTGCTTAATTGTGTGCTCGACTTCACGCTTTGATTTTTCGTAAAGTTCTTCAATTCTTGTCGGATGAATGCGTCCGTCGGCAATGAGCTTTTCAAGGGTGAGTCTTGCGATCTCACGGCGAACCGGGTCAAAACACGAAACCGTAATGGCCTCGGGTGTGTCGTCGATAATGAGATCTACACCTGTGATTGTTTCAAGGGTTCTGATGTTTCGTCCCTCACGGCCGATTATGCGACCTTTCATCTCATCGTTGGGCAATGCAACAACCGAAACCGTGGCGTCGGCACTATGATCTGCGGCACAGCGCTGAATTGCGGTTGCAATAATTTCACGAGCTTTCTCGTCTGCTTCATCCTTTGTTTTCTGCTCGTATTCCATAATCTTGACCGCTTTCTCATGTACAAGATCGGACTCAAGAGTTTTAAGCAGATAATCCTTAGCCTGTTCCTTGTTGAAGCCTGAAATTTTTTCGAGCATTTCAATCTGACTGCGTTTAACAAGCTCAATTTCCTCCGCTTTCTTGTCGGCAGCCTTGATCTTGTTGTTGAGCTGTTCGTCTTTTCTCTCGATATTCTCCGTCTTTCTGTCGAGGCTTTCCTCTTTCTGAGCGATTCTGCGCTCCTGACGCTGAACCTCGCTTCTTCTTTCACGAAGCTCTCTTTCAAGCTCGTTGCGCTGACGGTGGATCTCGTCCTTAGCCTCAAGGATCGCTTCCTTTTTCTTGGACTCCGCCTTTGAAACGGCGTCGTTCACAATTCTGGTAGCTTCCTGCTGAGCGGAACCGATCGTGGCCTCTGCCACTTTCTTACGGTAAGCGATACCGATCGCAACACCGGCGGCTGCCGCAACGACAACACAGGCAATTATGATCACTGCAAACAGTGATATTTTAATTGATAACAAAGTCTAAATGCACCTCCTGTCTTAGAATTTAATTAAGTTACAAATTTTAATAAATTTATGTTTGACCAACCGTCGAATGTTCGTTTTCGCCGATTCGATCCGACGCTTTTGCAGTTCGGCAAACTACAATAACATCTGTACTATTTTAATACATTTTTATGCTTATGTCAAGGCGTGTTATACGATTTCAATAAACTGTACTAATTTTATCTATATTATTTATAAAATATTGTAATTTGTTTTTATTTTATTTGACAAATGGAATTATTTATTGTATAGTATGTGTACTTAGATCAAGCTGAGGTATATTTTTCATAATTATGTAATAATAATGAGAGATTGATCTTTTGCGTTTTTCGATAAATGTGCGGATTTAAGACGGATCGGCGCAAAAGAAAGAGAGATGAAAGGGGATCTTAACCTATGAGAAAGATTACGGAAAAGGTACTTGCGGTCTTACTGATACTGACGATCGTATTTACGACCGGAGCAACATTCGGCTATGCGGAAACCGACGCCGACGTGCCGAGCGGAGAAATAATTTACGATGAAACCGACCCGGGGTATAACGAGGGCAAGGACCATCTTACAACGGCGCAATTTTTTGCCTTTGTTGACAAGATTAATGCTATGTTCAGGAATGTTTTCGGCTTCAATATTATAAACGAAAACAAGATCAAAATTGAAGTCAACGGCGTTATGAACGATATCTTCACCGAGTGGACGATCAAAAGCGGCGGCACACTCGACGTTATCAAAATTGCAAACTGTCTGCCGAATTTTACCGACGGATCGGATAAGGTCTGCGATCTTTTGAACATTAATGTTGATGTTTTGGCACCGATGTTTAAGGAAAAGGCAAATGAGTTCTACGCTCAGGGCAAGACCTTGCAGGGACTTTTCTTCGACTTTGCAAGAATGTATCTTCTGCAAATTGACCATATGTCAATCGACGCAGATCAGAACAAAAAGGATCCGACAATTTATAATGTATTTATTGTAATATATTATAAGAACGGCAAGTCTGAGAAGATAAAATCCGATTTCATTTATGACACGAACACACACGAGCTGAAAAGAAAAAATGAGCGTGGTGTCCTCGGATTCAACATTGACACCGACGACTACACAATCTATGCGATCAAAAACACGTGGCAGAGATACTTCGGATTTTGCATAACCTATGATATTCTTGCAAATCTGACTGTATACGATTATGATACAAAGCGCATTTATCTCACATACGGCGGCAAGGATTGGCTTTTCCAGATTTGGAAAGGAATTTACTTTATTGCCAACGGAGCGGAGATCGGTATATATAACCGACCCGAGCAGCAGATTAAAACGACAGTATTCCAGTGCGCTCCGGATGAGGATATGATGGTTATGAGCCTGGAACTCTACCAGGGAAATCGAAGAATTTTTTACCGTGAGCCGCAGCTTCATTGG
>USJJ01000097.1 GCA_900554995.1 uncultured Ruminococcus sp.
TTGAGATCAGCCGCACCGTGCAAAGCGCCGAGATTACAATATGCGGGCTCGGCTGGTTCATCCTTTACATAAACGGCAGAAGAGTCGGTAACGATGAATTTGTCCCTGCCTACACCGACTATCACGATCGACCTGATATGAATCTTTCATATCCGCTGAATGATGATTTTTCGCATAGAATCTATGCCTTGAAATATGATGTCTCCGAATACCTGCACGAGGGTAAAAATATTCTCGGTGTTGCGGTCGGCGGAGGATATTATCATCAGACACTCAGAAAAGCCGAGGGTAATATGAACTACGGCAACATCAAGCTCTGCTATAAGCTCGATGTTGATTCCGAAGTGTTTTACTCGAACAGGAAAGATGTCAGATATTCACGGGGATATTTTGAAAAATCCAATCTCTTCTACGGCGAAACGCTTGATTTCAGAGATTTTGACCGCAAATGGAATACCGTTGACGGCAATCTTTCGGACGGCGAGGAACCGTTTGAAACCGCGCCGCCGAAAACCGAATATTATATTCAGGACTGCCCGACGGATAAGGTTGCGGAAGTTCTCGCTCCCGAGCTTGTAAAAAATTTCGGCGACTTCTCCGTTTACAGGATTGAAAAAAATATTTCCGGCTATCCCGTAATCCGATGCGGCAACGAGGGTGAGACGGTAGTTATTGAATGTGCCGAGGATCTGAATGACGACCTGACGCTCAACAACCGCTCGGTCGGCTTCAATGTGCAAAAACAATCGGAGATCATCAAAACCGACAGCGGCGAATTTTTTCACCCCGTTTTCTGCTGGTTCGGATTCCGATATTTCAGCCTTACAAATAACGCCGATCCCGTTGAGGTTCGTGTGATTCATTCGGATGTTGAGGTGACGTCCGACTTTTATTGCAGTGATGAAACGCTGAACTGGTACTACAAAGCCTTTGTTAACACTCAGCTTTCAAATATGCACTCGGGTGTTCCGTCTGACTGCCCGCATCGTGAGCGTCTCGGCTACACGGGTGACGGTCAGCTCACCTGCAATGCAGTGCTCACCGAATTTGACGCCGAAAGATTTTACAGGAAGTGGCTGCTTGATATTCTTGACTGTCAGGACAAGAACACGGGGCACGTTCAGCACACTGCGCCTTTTGCAGGCGGAGGCGGCGGTCCTGCGGGCTGGGGCGGTGCGATTATCAATGTGCCGTATCAGCTTTTCCGCCATTTCGGTAAGCGAGATGAGCTTGAAAAAGTTTTTCCTTCAATGGAAAAATTTGCGGATTATATAGAAAGCCGTTGTGAAAACGGTTTGATCGTCCGTGAAGAAAAGGACGGATGGTGTCTTGGAGATTGGTGTGCTCCCGAGCGTATATCCGTGCCTGAGGATCTTGTGAACACTACAATGTTTATCTCTCAGCTCCGACGTCTTGTTTTCTGTGCAAAGGCGCTCGGCAAGCAGTATGACAGATATGAAAAACTGATATCCGAGCATTCAGCCGCAATTACCGAAAAATATTTTGATGAAGAAACAGGCGACTTTTTCAATAACGTTCAGGGAGCAAATGCTTTCGCATTCGACTGCGGACTCGGTAACGCAAAAACGCTTGAAAACATCATAAAAAAATACAGTGAAAAGACTGAATTTGACACAGGGATTTTCGGTACGGAGACCGTACTCAATGTTCTTTACAAAACAGGTAACGGTGATCTTGCAACAAAGCTCCTTTCCAACAAGGGAGATGTTTCCTTTGACTTTATGAGACGCTCGGGTGCAACCACTCTCTGGGAAAACTGGGGCGGCGAGGAATCACATTCCCACCCGATGTTCGGAGCGAGCACCGAATTTCTTTTTGAAAAGCTGCTCGGTATTAAGCAAGCTGCAAGCTCCGTTCGCTATGACCAAATTATAATTTCTCCTGTTTTTGCGGAATGTCTCAACTATGCAAAAGGGAAAATAAAAACACCTCACGGCGAGGTTGCGGTCTCCTGGAAACGTGAGGACGGAAAAATCAATTTGAACATTGCTGTTTGCGACGGCATAAACGCCACTTTTGTCAACGGCAGCACAAAAATAAATCTGCACACAGGTAATAACAATATAATCTTATAAAGGAGCAAAAAAATATGAACATATGGCACGACATTTCACCGAAGAGAATTTCTCCCGAGGACTTTGTTTGCGTTGTTGAAATTCCGAAAGGCAGTAAGAAGAAATATGAGCTTGATAAGGAAACAGGTCTGATAATTCTCGACAGAATCCTCTACACCTCAACCCACTACCCTGCGAATTACGGCTTTATTCCAAGATCGCTCGGCGACGACGGCGATCCGCTCGATGTGCTTCTTCTCTGTTCCGAGCCGCTTGAACCGCTCACCCTTTGCCGCGCCTATCCGATCGGCGTTATCTCAATGATTGACAACGGCAGAAATGACGAAAAAATAATCGCAATTCCGTTCAATGACCCTAATTATAATATTTACACCAATATTGACCAGCTTCCAAAGCACATTTTTGACGAGATGAGACACTTCTTCTCCGTCTACAAAACGCTTGAAAACAAAGAAACCGCCGTCAACGAGGTCAGTGAGCGCAGTGTTGCGGTCAAGGTCATCTCAGAGGCGATTGACAATTATATTGATAATTACTGCAAATAATTTGCAAAAATGCGGCAATCTATTTTTCCGCACCGATATCATACTACAAAAAACGCAGCAGATCGGCTCTGCTGCGTTTTTATTCTTTTATTTATTTTGCATCCTTTGTTGCGGGATCAAACCAATCTATTGAATAATTCTCCGTTGCGTTATAATTGAACTCAAGGGGAACTGTTCCGAGATCCGAGAGAGTGCCTACACCCGTAAGCTCGGTTGTAACAACAACATCTCTTGTAAGTGAGAGCTCGGTAAGCTGGTTGCTGTCCTTTTTAAGGATAGCCTTAATCATTCCCTCGCCGTACTGCGCACTGTATGAGTTAACGGTTACAACACTGTTTACAACATCAAAGTGAGAAAGGATTTCCTTGTCGTCCATAATGTTGTAGAGCTTACCGTAAATGCTGTCCTTCTGATTCGGATTTGTCTCCGGATAAATCTTGATAACGATTATGTATGTTGCGCCTGTACCGTCGTCCTTATTCTCCATAACATATGCTGAACGGATGTCGGCATTTGTAAGCACGGGAGAGGTATCCTCGCCGAATGTCGGGAAAATATCCTTTGTGCTCTCGCCGTAGGCTGTTTCGTTGGAGAAGTTCTCCTTGGTGATAGCCTTAGAAACGGTCTTGAAAGCAGCCTTGACATACTCATTTTCGCACTTGTCCTTTTGCTCACCGTTCATACTTGCACCCTGCTTGATGCTGTAACTGATGCCGGGGTTGCCCTTTTTCGCTCCTGCCACAGCCTCGTTGAATCTTGTGAGAATCTCCTGGGTCGTTGTGGGTACGGGCGATTTGTAATCGTATGTTTCTTCCTCTTCACCGCAGGCACACAGCGAAAGCACCATAAGCAGTGCGATCAAGAGTGATGAAAATCTTACAAATTTTTTATTCACAATGCCAACTCCTTTTGAGCAATAATAAAAATCATCAATTGATTATAACACAATAATTTCAAAAATCCAATAGTTTTATGGAAAATATTTGGGAAAAGTGTTTTTTCTTCGTCAGATACCCTGCTCATCAAAGGTGAATACTGTCTCGAGAGCAACCTTGAGACCGATCTCAAGAGTTTTCGGATCAAGGTTATCCTCGGTATCAAGACGGGTATGATAATATCTTGCCGGTGCCGGATCCATAGCGGTAAATGCGGAAGCGGGAATACCTGCCTGCGATGCGGCGGCGGCGTCGGTTGAACCGAGCTCGATTGCCTTGATCGGAACGTCATAGCCTACATTCTTTGCGGCGTTCTGAAGGAGCTGTGCAACTCTGTCGTCGTTCTTTACAACACCTGTCATATCCTTGTTATAGATTGACATAAACTCGTGCTCACGGATTGTATCAAAAGCAACAAAAATTGTCTCAACATCCTTTTCGCTTTTAAACTCCTCGGCGTGAGCCTTCATAAATGCCTTTGTACCTCTGAGACCTGCCTCTTCACCGCCGACCATAGCGGCAACAACCTCTGTGTTTTCAAAACGGATATCGTTTGCGGCAAGGAATTTTACAACCGCTGCGGAAAGGAAACAGCCTGTAAGGTCGTCGTTTGCTCCCATAACCGGGCGCTTATAGTTTGTGAAAACAATCGCAGCGCAAACAACCGGAACAGTAACATATGTTATAACCGCAATGATCTTCATTGCAAGGTTATCGCCCGACCAAACCGATCCGCTCTCTCCTGCAATGAGGGCATAGATACTGCCGCCGAGTCCGAGGAGAAGTGCAATAATAGCCGTAAGAATGATTGTAAGAACCGCATTGTGTCCGCCGTGGTAAGTATATGTCCACTCAAATGCGGAATCTGTGTGACCTGCGATGATTATACGCTTCTTGGTTTCGCCGGAAGCCTTGCGCACACCGATAACGTTGCCCGATGTCTTTTTCGGGAAGAAAACATCAAGAACGGGCTTATAGAAAATAAATTCCGCAAGAATAATGAAAAGTGTAACGAGTGAAGCAGCAAGCGACGCAACGGGAATACCGAGCGTGAACATTACGATTGAGAAAAGAATAAGAACCGCTCCGAGCGGAACCCACGCCATAAACGCCTTGTCCGAGCACTTATATTCCTCTCTTGTGACGGTGTCGCAGGAGGATTCAAGCTCCTTTTTCATATGAAGCTGTGCGTTCTTCTCCGCCTCGCTTCCGACAGGTCTGGGACCGAAATCCTTACAAACCTTTTTGATGTTTTTGATAGCATAGTTCGTGTAAAGACGAACCTCGGAATCATATTTTCCGACACTTTCCGATGCTTTCATTGGGATCTTTCCTTTCGAGATAAATTATTTTTATAAAGCATTGTTGACAATGACTCAATAAACGAATAGAATAATAATATAAATATAAGGGATGTGAATATACGTGAACAAAAAGATCACGCCTCGTGTAATAAAGCTGATTGTTATTCAGTCAATCATTCTCATTGTCGCTGTTGCAACCGTAGGTGCGGCAATAAATGTGCACAACGAATATAAAAACACCGGAAAAGCAGTAAATGCACAAATTGAGATTACCACAAATACGGGGGCGAATACAACGAACAATTCCGAAAAAATGTCCAAAAAGAATGAAGGCACGTCCGCCGAAAAAGAAACAACTGTCGGCGAAACGAAATCCGAAAAGAAGTTAAACACCGTCAGCAGTTATAAATATTCTTACGCAGGATTTAATCCTCAAATAATCAATATTGACGCAAATTCTTCACTTTCATCTATTCTTCTAAACAGCACCCATGTTTTGCCTGAGGGCTATGAACCGACGCTTGCCGAAGCCGTTAAAGGCTCGGGAAAATATCTCGATTACCGTGTTGCGCCGTACTATCAGGCGATGTATGACAAAGCCTTGGAGGACGGAATTACTCTGACGCCTGTTTCCGGCTACCGCTCATATGATCTTCAGACTGAGCTTTTTGAACGAACAGGAAGGGGAATCCGGTTGACAGCCCGGGGACAGGAGCTTTATAACTATGCGGTCAACGTGCTGGATACCATGGAACAGATCGAGCAGCTGGCCGGGAAAAGTCCGGTGCGCAGTCTGAAGGTATCGGTGAATCCGTCCTCCTGGATGGAAGCGGCGTTTACGGAGTTTTATGAGCGCGCGTACCAGAAGGGCGACTATTATGAATACTTTGAGGGAAGTGTCCGGGACGTCATCGAGCGGGTACAGAAAGGACAGGACGATCTGGGCTTCATTTATCTGTTGAAAGAACAGAGCGCCTCCGCCCAGTTC
>USJJ01000098.1 GCA_900554995.1 uncultured Ruminococcus sp.
ATAGTCGAAAACGTTACACAAAATTGACAGGCAATCGGTTTTTACCGTTGTTTTGTATGTGAGGTGAGTTTTAATGTCGGTGTCGTATGCCGATAATGCCGTCCTTGCAAAAGCACACGCTATGTACGGCAAAAGAATCACAAAAGAAAACTATACCGATATGCTCAACTGCAAATCTCTCAACGAACTTGCGGCTTATCTGAAAACGAGGACATATTTCAGCGCCGATTTTGAAGCGCTTCCGGCAAATATAAATTCCGCTCAGATTGAAGAGCTTTTAAAAATGAGCCTGCTTAAGAAATGCGAAAAGCTCTGCGAATATCAGCTTTCCGCCGGAGAAAATTTTTACAAATACTTCGTCGTTCAGAACGATATACGCCAGATAATGACGGTCGTACGGCTTCTTATTCAGGGACATCCCGAAAAATACCTTGCCGCTCTTCCCCCGTTTTTTAACAGCAAAACGGATATTGATCTCTACGAATTGGCAAAGGTTCGCAACTATGACGATCTTCTGAGGGCTCTTGAGCATACAGATTACAAAAAAATCCTTGAAAGATATCGGGACAACTATTCGGAGGACGGAATGTTTATTCTGATTGAAAACGAACTTAACAAGTACCGTTTTTCGTTCCTTATAAAGTCCGTCAAGCTCTCAAAGGACCATCGAAAGAAAAAAGAGATTTACGAAATAATTAATTACAGGCTTGATATGTACACGCTCACCCGTGCTTACAGACTTCTCAATCTCGGAAGTCCGAACAAAATGTTCATCAGGGACTTTACGGTTAAGGGCTGTACCAATTTTTCCGAAAAGGATATGCAGGCAATATCGGATGCCAAGTCGGCAACGGAAATAGTCAAGCTGATTCCAAATACCTATTATAAAAAGGATTTTTCAAATATTGATTTCAAGTATATTGAAAATGCTACCACGGAAATGTTGATACGCAGGCTGTTAAAGGGTTTCCGTTACTACACCAACCCGACGGCGGTTATGCTGTGCTACCTTTTCCTTGCCGAAAACGAGGTGCGAAATATTATCCACATCGTTGAGGCGATAAAATACAATATTCCGACGGAGAAAGCAAAATCCGTTCTCATCGGAACAGAAAGTTAGGAGGCTGTGTTTTGGCAATTGAAAAAATGAAGCTCGTCAGGACTTACGGTCTTATTGATCATCTTGATGAGTTTATCAGATCCTGCTGTCTCAGCGGCGATTTTCAACCTGAAAACGCTATGGACTACATATCGGGTTCGCTCGGATATGTACCGCTGAACGAGGAAAATCCATATTCCTCCTCTATTCAAAAGATTGAGGAAATCGCATCAATTGCGGGCGTTACCCTTAAAGACACATTCAAGGGTGACGAAATAATCTTTGATGCCGATGAGATCGAATACATCGACACTCTGAAAGATAAGCTCTCGGAATCCTTCCGAAAGCGAACGGAAATTTCGGATAAGCTCGCTGAGGTTGAGTCGTTGGCTGAACAGTTTAACCACTTTATCGGAATTGACGTTCCGATTGAGGAATTGCTTTCCTGCGAATTTCTCAAGGTTCGTTTCGGCAGTATACCCAAGGATTGCTACCCGAAGCTGAAGGCCTACGAAAACAACAACCTGTTTGTTTTTCTTGAATCATCGGTCGATGAAAAGAGCCACTGGGGTATCTATTCCGCACCGAGAACGGAAATCGACGAGGTTGACCGAATTTTCGCATCACTCTACTTTGACAGAATTCGTATTCCGTTTTCAACGGGAACTCCGAAAGAGATTCTTGCAAAGCTCAACAAGGAAAAAGAAGATCTGACATCCCGGCTTGCCGAAATTGACAAGCAGATATCGGACTTCTGGGCTGAAAACTCGGAGCACTGTGAACAGGTTCACGCTTATCTTGAGGTTGCAAGCCTCGCGTTTGACCTCAGGCATTATGCTGCAAAGGATTCCGGTTCGGACAACTTCATTTATGTCGGCTGGGTTCCGAAATCGAGCTACAAATGGTTCAAACAACAGATCAAAAACATCGACGGCGTCAGCTTTGAAGAGGCAGACCCCGAGGACGAAAAGAGGAGCAGCCCGCCCGTCAAACTCAGGAACAGGAAGCCGTTCCGTCCGTTTGAGATGTTCGTTGAAATGTACGGACTTCCCTCCTACGGCGGAGTTGATATCACACCGTTTGTTGCGATAACGTATTCACTGCTCTTCGGCATAATGTTTGCCGATGTGGGACAGGGACTTGTTCTTGCGATCGGAGGATATCTTGTATACAGGCTCAAGGGCACAAAGCTCGCAAAGATCCTCGTTCCCTGCGGAATTAGCTCGGCATTCTTCGGACTGCTTTTCGGATCGGTATTCGGATACGAAGAGCTTCTTGATCCCCTCTATCACGCAATCGGACTTCCCGGTAAGCCACTCTCCGTTATGGATTCGATCAACACCGTCCTGCTTCTAGCAATCGGAATAGGCGTTGCGCTCGTTATCATTTCAATGTGTTTGAACATCTTCTGTTCATTGAAAAACAAGAAGGTCGGCGAGGCATTGTTCAGCACGAACGGAGTTGTCGGCGTTATCCTTTATGCAACGCTTGTATGTGCGGTTGTCGGATTTATGTCCGGCAAAACGATCCTCCCGACAGGTATTGTGGTGATCGTTTCGGTTGTATGCATACTTCTTCTTTACTTCCAGGAGATTCTCATCGGAATGGTAGACAAGAAAGAAAAATACCTTCCTGAGAAATGGTCGGATTACATTATGCAGAATTTCTTCGAGGTTATCGAATACATTCTGACATATTTCAGCAACACTGTATCTTTCCTGCGTGTCGGCGCATTCGTCCTTGTTCACGCAGGTATGATGATGGTTTTCTCATCGCTTGCAGGCGACGAATATTCGGTCGGCGGTATCATCTCGATGATATTCGGTAACGTAATTGTTATCGCTCTTGAGGGACTTCTTACCGGAATCCAGGTATTGAGACTTGAATTTTACGAGATGTTCAGCAGATTCTATGCAGGCGACGGCAAGCCGTTCAACGGCGTCGGAATGCGCAAGAACAAAGGCGTATTCTCCGGCATTAAAAATGTCTTTAAATCCTCAAAGCCCGAGGATAAGGAAAATGTAATTATAACAGTCAAAAAATAATTTTCGGAGGTAATTACCATGTCATTGTTTTATGTTCTTATCGCAGTTCTTCCCATCGCCGCTCTCACGGCACTTTTCGCATATTCATTCAACCGCAAGGCAAGAGGCGTTTCAGGCAAAAAGGTTCTCGCAAGAAACCTCATCGCTTTCGCAGTAATCGCTATCACTGTCTGCGCCGTTACATTCTCCGTTTCGGCTGCTAACGAGGACAAGTCGGCTGACGTTGCAACAACCTCCCAGAGTGAGGAAGCAGCGTCGGCAACGACAAACTCAGATAACGGCAAGGGTCTCGGACTTCTTGCAGCCGCTATCGTTACAGGTCTTTCGGGCGTCGGCGGCGGTATTGCCGTTGCAGCAGGCGCACCGGCAGCTATCGCAGCAACAAGCGAGGACGCCAAGGCATTCGGTAAAGCGCTTATCTTTGTTGCCCTCGGTGAGTCAATTGCCCTTTACGGTGTTGTTATTTCAATTCTTATCCTTAACAAGATCTAAGGTGAAATTATGCGTCTTTATCTGATTTGTGACAATGAAGACACGGCTCTCGGCCTGCGGCTTGCAGGCATTGAGGGCACAGTTACCGAAAACAAAGATGAGGTTCGCGGACTGCTTGAAAAGGCAGCACAGGATTCCGAGATCGGAATTATCCTCATCAACCAGACGCTTGTGTCTCTCTGCTCGGATGAAATCGCAGCTTTCCGCAGAGCACATTCTCTGCCGCTGATCATTGAAATCCCCGACAGACATTCCGACGGCACAAGCAACTCAATCGCCGACTATGTAAGTGAAGCGATCGGAATTAAATTATAAGTTACTTCCCAAAGGAGGAGTAAATTTGAACAGCAACGCAAACAAAACAGAGCGTTTTCTTGAAGCGATAAATTCGGACGCCGAAGCACGCTGCGGTAAAATCAAGAAGGACGTTGATGAGTATATTGACAATGAGCTCCAAAAGGCTCGCCGTCTCGCTCATCAAAATGTACGCCCCGTCAGAAGCAGTGAAATTGACCGTCTTAATGAGAAGATAAACGCAGAGCTGTCCGAGACAGAAACAAAAGAAATTGAAAAGCTCGTCGCAATAAAATCACCGAAAAGGTATTTGCCGATGCGGTTGAGAGAATCAAGGCTTTTACAACGAGCGACAAATATCACGATTTTGTTATGACGAGCGTAAAAAATATCAAGGCGACAATCGGAGACGATTCCGTAATCTATCTCAGCCCGAGCGACAAGCAATTTGAGGATGAGATCAAAGCTCTCGGCAATGAGGTCGGATTTGACGATAAGATCAGGCTCGGCGGCTGTAAGGGAGAAAATCTCCGCACGGCGATGACTGCCGACGACACGCTTGATTCACGACTTGAGGAAGAAAAGCAAAAATTCTACGGCTATTCCGGCTTATCACTATCTCTTTGACAGAAGGAGCAAACATAAATGGAAAATGTTATTTATTCAATAAACGGTCCTGTTGTTTCTGTTAAGGGAAGAACCGACCTGCAAATGACCGAAATGGTCTTTGTCGGCAATCAGCGCCTTATCGGCGAGGTTATCAGAATTGACAGTGATGAGACCGTTATTCAGGTTTATGAGGAAACCTCGGGACTGAAGCCCGGAGATCCCATTTTTCCGACGGGCTCTCCCCTTTGCATTACGCTCGGACCCGGAATTCTCAGCAACATATTTGACGGAATCGAAAATCCGCTTAATGACATCGCCGCAAGCTCAGGCTCGTTCATTCCGAGGGGACTTCATCCGTCATCGCTTAATGAGGAGACCGAATGGGATGTTACCGTCACCGTAAAGGTCGGCGACAGGCTCAAGGGCGGCGATATCTATGCCACCACCCCCGAAAAGGCTCTTATCCATAAAATTATGGTTCCGCCGGAGCTCAACGGTGAGGTTATCTCCGCAAACCCGAGCGGCAAATATAAGGTCAACGACACGGTAATCGTTTTAAAGGACGAACTCGGCAAAACGCATGAGCTCACCCTCTGCCGCAAATGGCCGATCAGAACGCCGAGACCGATTTCAAAGCGACTTCCGATTGAAAAGCCGCTTATTACGGGTCAGCGTGTAATTGACACCCTCTTCCCGCTTGCAAAGGGCGGTGCAGCCGCAATTCCCGGCGGATTCGGCACGGGAAAGACAATGACCCAGCACCAGCTTGCAAAATGGTGCGATGCCGATATCATTATCTACGTCGGCTGCGGTGAGCGTGGCAATGAAATGACGCAGGCTTTGACCGAATTCGGTGAAATCACCGACCCGAAATCCGGCAGACCGCTTACCGACCGTACCGTTCTTATCGCAAACACATCGAATATGCCTGTTGCCGCACGTGAGGCATCTATCTATACAGGCATTACAATTGCGGAATATTACCGTGATATGGGCTACCACACGGCGATGATGGCTGATTCGACCTCACGTTGGGCTGAGGCTCTTCGTGAGATTAGCGGACGACTTGAAGAGATGCCCGCCGATGAGGGCTTTCCCGCTTACCTGCCGTCACGACTTTCAGAGTTCTATGAGCGTGCAGGCTATGTTGAAACGCTCAACGGTCAGGAGGGTTCGATCTCCGTTATCGGTGCGGTTTCTCCGCAGGGTTCCGACTTCTCTGAGCCTGTAACTCAGAACACAAAGCGTTTCACACGCTGCTTCTGGGCGCTTGATAA
>USJJ01000099.1 GCA_900554995.1 uncultured Ruminococcus sp.
TCGTCGGAACAATTCTTTCGACAATCGGCACTCAGTTTTCAATTGATGCCCTCGTCACAATCGGCGACTTTGCCTCGGCAGTCAAGGGCTGTGCAATGGCAATTGCAATCGGCTTTGCCCTCAAGGCTCCGCCGCTCGTCCTCTTCTCACTGGCGACGGTCGGATACGCTGCCGACAAGCTCGGCGGCGCGGGAGGACCGCTCGCTGTCCTGCTGATAACAATCGTTGCCGCCGAATTCGGTAAGGCGGTCAGCAAGGAAACAAAGCTCGACATTCTTGTTACGCCCGTTGTAACCATCGGTCTCGGCTGTGCGCTCTCTATACTCTGTGCGCCGTACATCGGCAAAGCGGCAAGCGCCGTCGGACACGCTATTATATGGGCAACCGAACTGAAGCCGTTCCTTATGGGAATAATCATTTCGGCAATTGTCGGCATCGCTCTTACGCTTCCGATCAGTAGTGCCGCAATTTGTGCGGCTCTCGGACTTACGGGTCTCGCCGGCGGTGCGGCTCTTGCAGGCTGCTGTGCTCAGATGGTAGGTTTCGCAGTTATGAGCTTCCGTGAGAATAAATGGGGAGGACTTGTCTCGCAGGGTCTCGGCACAAGTATGCTTCAGATGGGCAACATCGTCAAGAATCCACGAATCTGGATCCCGCCGACACTCGCCTCAATGATAACCGGTCCGATCGCAACCTGTATTTTCAAGCTGGAGATGAATGGAGCCGCCGTTTCTTCGGGTATGGGAACCTGCGGTCTTGTCGGTCAGATCGGCGTATACACCGGCTGGGTCAACGCTGTTGCGGACGGTTCAAAATCCGCTGTTACAGCATCCGACTGGATCGGACTTGTTCTTATCAGCTTTGTTCTTCCTGCTGTTCTTTCGTGGGCATTCTGCCTCATTCTCAGAAAGATCGGCTGGATTAAAGAAAACGATCTTAAACTTGACCTTTAATAAACCGCCAAAAAAGGTGCCGAGCTTATTGCCCGACACCTTTTTGTCAGCCTTTATATTTTGAGCCGAAGTGCATATCAATGTACTTCGGCTCTCTGATTTTTTATTTTCAGCGGAGAACTATTTCGCCGTCCTCAACATCAACCGTGATTGACGTTACGGGTGTATCAATGTGATCAATGATTGTCTCGGCAATCTTATCCTCAACCTTGCGGCGAATATTGTTTCTGAGGTCTCGTGCACCCCTTGATCCGCCGACGGAATCCTTTGCAAGCTCGTTTACCGCCTCATCGGTATAGGTGAATGTGATACCCTTATCCCTAAGCGGCTCCTTAAATTCATCGAGCATAAGAACGGCAATCTTTCTGAAAGCCTCCTCGTCAAGGTCGTTGAACACAACGATCTCATCAACTCTGCCGAGAAATTCGGGCCTGAGAAACTCTCTGAGTGCCTTTAATGCCTTTTCCTTATTGACATCACTCTGAGCCTTGCCGAAGCCGAGAGCGCCCTCTGAGCGGCTGCTGCCGGCATTCGACGTCATAACAATGACAGTGTTTTCAAAGCTGACGGTTCTGCCCTGCGCATCAGTGATTTTGCCCTCGTCAAGAATCTGAAGGAGAATATTCATTACATCCGGGTGCGCCTTTTCGATCTCGTCAAACAGAAGAACCGAATACGGCTTGCGGCGAACCTTTTCGGTGAGCTGACCCGCCTCGTCATATCCGACATAGCCCGGGGGCGAACCGATGATTCTCGAAACGCTGTGCTTCTCCATAAACTCGGACATATCAAGTCTGATAAGGGTTTCCGGTGTATCAAACAGCTCGTTTGCAAGCTGCTTTACAAGCTCGGTTTTTCCGACGCCTGTCGGTCCGACAAAGATAAACGACGACGGTCGTCTTCTCGGGCTGACGCTGATTCTGCCGCGTCTTACCGCCTTTACAACAACATCGACAGCCTCGTCCTGACCGATAATTTTCGCCTTGAGCTTTTTATCGAGATCGGCAAGTCTGCGCAGGTCGCTTTCAACTATCTTCTGCGCAGGAATGCCTGTCCAAAGCTGAATTACCCTTGCCAGATCCTCCTCGGTAACGGGAGAATTTTCAACCAGCGGGATAAGCTGATTTATTCTTGTTTCGCACTGCATTATATCCTGCTTTACCTTGGCAATCGCCTCGTAATCCGGCTCCTCAGCCTCCATAAGATCCTGCTCATGGATAATCAGATCTGCCTTTTCATTGAGCTTATTCTCATATTCGCTTATATTTTTATTTCTGAGGTTTGCACACGTACACGCCTCATCGAGCAGGTCGATCGCCTTGTCGGGGAGGAATCTGTCATTTATAAATCTCTCCGAGAGCGTAACTGCGTTGTGAACGAGTGTGTCACTGATCTGAACCTTATGATAATTTTCGTAGTAATCCTTAATTCCGAGGAGCATTTTATATGTGTCCTCAATCGACGGCTCCTCAACCTTTACAGGTTGCAAACGTCTTTCAAGCGCCGCATCCTTTTCAATATATTTTCTGTACTCGGTGAATGTCGTTGCGCCGATAATCTGCACCTCGCCCCTTGAAAGAGCAGGCTTGAGAATATTGGCGGCATTCATCGAGCCCTCGGAGTCTCCGCCCGTACCGACAAGGTTATGCACCTCATCAATGAAGAGGATAATGTTGCCCTCGGCCTTAACCTCTTCAACAAGACCCTTTACTCTGCCCTCAAACTGACCTCTGAACTGAGTTCCTGCGACAAGAGAAGTAAGATCAAGAAGTTGAATCTCCTTATTGGCGAGCTTAGCCGGAACCTCACCGTTGGCAATTCTCAGAGCAAGTCCCTCTGCAATTGCGGTTTTACCGACGCCCGGCTCACCGATAAGACACGGATTGTTCTTTGAACGGCGGCAAAGAATCTGAATCGTTCTGTAAATCTCGTTATCTCTGCCGATTATCCTGTCGATCTTGCCCTCCCTTGCCTTTCGGGTCAGGTTGGTACAGTAAAGCGGAAGATATTTGCGCTTTTTCGACTTTTTCTCGCCCTTTTTCTTGGCGTTTTTGTTGTCCTTAACCTCGGTATCGGATACATCGGTAAAATCCTCGCCCGAGTCGTTCACCATACCCTGCATAAACGGGAATGTCGGTGTTCCGCCGGGCTCAAAGCCCTCGCCGTCGTCACCCATACCCATCATTGCGCCGAACTGCTCGCTCATAGCTTCGTAGTCGTCCTCGGTGATACCCATATTTTCCATCATCTGCTTTATCGGGCCCGTTGACTCCATGGCACATTTCAGACAGAGGCCCTCCTGGTGAGAACTCTTATCGCCGTCCATTCTCGTCATAAAAATCACAGCAGGTCGGATACCGCATTTGCTGCACATTATTTGTTTCATATCAGTCTCCTATTATTTGCTTTTGCTGAATTTTTCTTTGAACTGCCTGTAAACACCCGGAAGATAGCTCACGAAAGCAACCACCGTCAGCAATGCCGAGATCGCAACAAGAACAATTAGCAATGTGTCGGGAATAGTCCAAATGTTGTTGAATGCTCCGACATCGGGAGCGAATGCGAACAGCGCAATCATTACAAAATAGAATACGCAGGTCGCAACCTTGCCGTAGATCTCCGCCGCACTGGGTCTGAGTCCTATGGCTATCATAATTCCTCCGAAGAGGACCATTACAAACTCTTTTATAATAAAAATCAGGAATATCCAACTGAATGTTTTGATAAGCGATTCCGAGCTTGAGCTGAACTTAATATAGAGCAAAACGGCAATCGTTATCTGAGTGAGCTTATCCGCAACGGGATCAAGCACCTTGCCGAGGTCGCTGACCTGATTAAAACGGCGTGCGATTTTGCCGTCGAGGCAGTCGGAAAGTCCCGAAAGAGCAAGTACGAAAACCGCCCAGATAATATTATTGCTTATTGAATCGTTGAGGAAAAGATAAGCAAAAATCGGTACCATAATTATTCTTGCAAATGAAAGCCAGTTAGGAATTGTATTCCAGTTTTTAAAAAGATCTTTAAACATTCTAACTCCTCCTTACAGATTGAACTTCTCTATATTTTTGGAAACCTTATCGTTTGAAAGCACCGCCTGAACGATCACCGACGAGTCAATCGCATTGACATACTTTGCGTTATACACAACGTGCGATGAAACCTGCAGTCCGACGCTTAAAACGATAACTGCAATAAGACCGCAACCGAGTCCCAAAAGCGCTCCGAGGAGCTTGTTTGCCTTTTTGAGCACAGGCAGCTTTTTAACCGATTCAAGGAATGAAATAATCCACGAAAAGGCAAGCCTTATCACTATGTAAATCAGGATAAAAATTATCAGCTTTGCGATGTATCTTTCTGTGTCGCCGAACAGCTTCGTGTTGCTGTATACCCAGTCTGTAACGCTTCCGCAGAAAACTCTTGCCGCAACAAGAGCAACAATGAACGAACCGAATTTGAAGATCGTAGCGACCAAGCCCCGACGGTAATATCTGAACGTCATCAGCACAACGATCGCTATAAGAATTATATCAACTATATGTTCCTGCATTATTCCGAAACCTGCCTTTCGTCCGTGGTTCCTCTGGTCTTATAACTTTTTATATTCACGGAGGTGAGGACATATGTCCTGCCCGAGTCAACGGTTACACGCTGAGGCTCGCCTGTGAAATAAATTGTTCCGACCTGCTTTCCCCTCTTGTTATAGGTTCTTACCTCGCTGTCGAAAAGAACGGCGATATATTTTCCGTCGGTGTCGACCCATTTGGCCTCCTTGTCAAAATCGACCGTAAACCTCTCCTTGTCGGAGCTGTTGAAAAAGGTCAGTGACGAAAGCGAGGTGCTGCCGTATTTTGAAAGGACAAGGGCACTCGATCCGTTGGACGCAACGCAGTATTTATACAACTTGTCCGAGCCAAATTTCGTATCGTCCTGTCTTTTCGAATTATTTTTGATATATGATTTAAGATTGTCGCCCAGTGCGGAAATGTTGTTGCCCTTGACATAGTTTACTCTCAAAAGCGTTGTGCCCGGGTAATCGAAACAGGCGACGTACTCGTCAGCCTTGTTTATGTTAAAGACATAGAGCTTTGACGACATTTCGCCGTTCTGCGCCTTAACTGCGGCAACAGCGGCGTACTTTCCGTTCGACGAAAGATCAATATCAATCACTCGCTCGTCCTTAAAATTCCACTTGAATTTTTCTTTTCCCCTCTTTGAATAAACAAGAAGAACCGACTGCGCATTGTCGCCGTACTCGGCAACGGCATAGTTGCCCTTTGAGCCGATCGCCGCCGCCATAATGTTATTCTTGTGATTCTCCTCACGCAGAATTTCCGCACCGCTTTGCACCCTGAATTTTCCCGAGTCAAGGTCGCATACGATCATCTTAGAGCCCTTGGCTTTCATAATCGGATTGGAATAGGTATGAGATTTCGGCATAATTTCCTTTGCCGAGGATGTCAGAACCGTCGTTTTATCGTCAAGCAACAGCGTCAGGTTCGACTTATTGACCTTGATATTTCTAACCGTGTCGGCGCTGATCGAATACGGATATCCGTCACCGGAGCCGAGACTCATAAAATATGCCTTAACGTCTGCCGTAAAGGTAGTAACCGTCATATTTCCGAGCTTCTGTGCCGCAGTCATAACAATCAGAATGACTACCGCAGCGGCAAGCACCGCGGTAAAAATCTTTTTTGTTCGCACACTTACGGTTAATTTTTTCTTTTTTCCGTTTCCGCTTTTTTTCAAGCCTCTTCCTCCCCGTAGCTGACAGCATCCAGGTAAAGTCCGTGCGGCGGAGCTGTTCTGCCCGCTTTTTCACGAACCTT
>USJJ01000100.1 GCA_900554995.1 uncultured Ruminococcus sp.
CGAAAAAAGGAGAACGGCGAACAGCGGAAAAATTGCAAACGCTGATATTTATAATTTCCGCTGACGGCGGTTTTGATTTGACCGCCTAAGAATATAATACCCCGATTTCACGGGATGATTACGCAAAATGCATTTCTTTTTTAAAAAATTATGGTAATTACTCTTGCATTTTGTGAAAGTGTGTGATAAAATAAATCGGTAAAAATACTTATGGAGGTTTAATTATGAGTGCTTTGCAGTACGTATTCGGAGCTGTTCTTATAATCCTTGCAGTTTTCCTTATAATCGTTGTTCTTCTTCAGGAGAGCCGTTCAGCCGGTCTTTCGGGAGCTATTTCCGGCGGCGCTGACACATTCTTCGGCAAGAGCAAGGGCAGGACTATGGAGCAGAAGCTCGTTAAGCTCACAAGAATTTCGGCAATTATTTTCTTTATTCTTACACTCGGCGTAACAATTTACTTTATGTTCACTTACAAATAATCCAAAAAGATTATTAAGCAGACAGCCTTTCGGTTGCCTGCTTTTTGTTTTGTATAGATCTTAGAAAAGGCACCGTGCCCTGCGTGGATCCGATGAAATTTCGTTCACAGAGGACGGTGCCTGAATCGTGATTTTTTAATTTGCTTTATTCATAGCTTTGTCAATGTTGCCGTCGAGGATATCGGGGAGTACCTCGGTAGCCTTGGTGATCGCCGACTTGAGCTGTTCCATATCGTCCTTGCCGAATTTTGAAAGCACCCAGTCGGCAAGATCATAGTCGGGATTCGGCTTTGCTCCGACGCCGATTTTGATCCTCGGGAATTGGTCGGAATTAAGATGATAGATTATACTTTTGATTCCGTTGTGTCCTCCGTCCGTGCCCTTGCGCCTGATTCTCAATTTTCCGCAGGGGAGGGAGATATCATCAAAAATAACGATTATTTTTTCGGGCGGAATTTTATAAAATTTCGCAATATCCCTGACTGCCGTTCCGCTGTTGTTCATAAATGTCTGCGGCTTTACGAGCAGGCACCTGTGACCGCCGATTGCAACGTCGGCGATGAGAGCGTTGTTCTTGAGCGTTGTGATTTCCTCATCCAGCTCGCTTGCAATATGGTCAAGGGTCAGAAAACCTGCGTTGTGGCGGGTAAATTCATAATTTTTTCCGGGATTTCCGAGACCGACTACTAAAAACTCTATCGGTCCCGTAACGCGTTCCTTTGTCCTTCTGAAAAGCATTTTGCACCTCTGTTTTACAGTAAACTGCCGTATTGAAACCTCACGTCTCAATACGACAGTTGTTTTGATTTAATAAGATAATCAGAACTTGATGTCCATTGTCTTGGTTGTAACCTTGCTCCAGTCGTCGATATCCGTGATGCTGTCCTCGGCAAGGGTGTATATCAGCTTGACCTTCATTGCGTTGAGCTCCTTGAGAAGAGCCTGATCGTCGGGATATTTTGCAAGATTTACAAGTCCGCTGATATAGATTTCCATACCCGATCCCGACTTTATGCTGTATTCACAGTCAAGGTTTTTGTGAAGAATGAGATTGTCGTTTTTGCTGCCGATTTCGATTGAGGCAGTTATCAGTCGGAGAGCGTTCGTGTTTGCAACATAAACGGAATATCCGAATTCGACCCAATCCTCAGCCTTGTTGATAATATCCTCCGCCTTGTCCTTGTCGATATCGTCCTTTTTAACGAGGTTGTCGACAAAGTTTTTCTTCTGACCGTCGGTTTTGACCGTATCGCTGAGACTTGAACCCATTGTCGGCTTGTTGACAACGGAGCTGTTGACGTTGACAACGGTCGTTGCGTCCTCTTTTTTACCCTCGGAATTGACCTTTGTGTACTTGATTATGGCTTTGCCGTCCTTGCCGATAGAGGGCTGAACGGCGTTTCCCTTGCCGTCAACAACCTCCTGCGTCTTGCTCTCGGCAGTGGTATCGTCAGAAACGGTATCATTCTTCTTACAGCCGCCGACGGTTAGCACGATGCTTGCCGCCATAACAAGAGAAATGACCTTCAAAAAAATCTTGCTGTTCATAATTTACCTCTTATTTCTGCCATCTGTATGGCTTTTTCTTGTTGACCCAGTCTTTCTTGACGGATTCCTTCGCCCTTGCAATTGCAAGCGCATTGTCGGGAACATCCTCTGTAATTACCGAGCCTGCCGCAGTGTATGCGTTGTTGCCGACCTTAACGGGAGCAACAAGGCAGGTATCACAGCCGATGAAAGCGTTGTTGCCGACGGTTGTTCTTGCCTTTGACTTGCCGTCAAAGTTAGCCGTTGCACAGCCGCAGCCGAAGTTTACCCCGCTTCCGACATCGGTGTCGCCGATATAGGTCAGGTGAGCGACGCATGTGCGGTCGCCGACGACCGAGTTCTTGAACTCAACAAAGTTGCCGACCTTGACTCCTTCGCCGATAACCGAACCGGGACGTACACGGACGAACGGTCCCATATGAGCGCTGTTCTTTATCTCCGAGCTGTAACACTGAACGCTGTTGAGAGAAACGTTATCGCCGACAACGCTGTCCTCAATCAGGCTGTTCGGGCCGATCTCGCAGTCGGAGCCGATAACGGATCTGCCGCGGATTATCGTGCCCGGAAGAATCTCTGTGTCCGCCTTGATCTGTGCGTCGGGGGAGATGATAACTCCGTCGGCGCAGGGGATTGAAACTCCGTTGAGCATATGCTTTCTGAGCACATTTTTACGTGCGATTTCGTTGAGCTGCTGAAGCTGAGCCCTGTCATTTGCACCGAGTACGATCTCTGGTGAGCCGGCGTCGTATGCGACAGCGTTAAGTCCTTTTTCCAGGATAACCTCAACGGCATCGGTCAGATAATATTCAACCGCCTTGTCGTTCTTTTTGTCGTGCTTCTCAATTATACCCTCAAGCGATTCGAGAAGAACCGAGCTCGTGAACCAGTAAGCTCCCGAGTTAACCTCGTTGACTATCTTCTCGGTCGCAGAAGCCTCTTTTTCCTCAACTATTTTTTTGAGCTTTCCGTCTCTTGAACGGATGATTCTGCCGTAGCCGAAAGGATTGTCAACCTTTGCGGAAATTACGGTTGCGGCGTTATTTCCCGCCTTGTGAAAGTCCAGCGCAGCCTTGATTGTCTCGGCAGGGATGAGCGGAGCGTCGCCGTTGAGAACGAGAATGTTGCCCGGGATATGCTCCTTGATAAAGTCCTTTGCCTGCATAACGGCGTGACCTGTTCCGAGAAGCTCTTTTTGCTCAACGGTTCTGAATTTGCCTGTGAAATGCTCGTCTATCATCTCGTGCTTAAAGCCGGTAACGAGGCATATATCCTCAATTCCCGCATTGATTGCCGCGTCCGTTACCCAATCTATCATAGGTTTAAAAAGTACCTCTGCAAGCACCTTTGGCTTGGAAGATTTCATTCTTGTGCCCTGACCTGCCGCCAGAATAACCGCACAGTTGTAACTCATTATTAATACCTCCTCGACAGTATAAAGATCTACACTCTAATTATTGCAGAAAATTGAAATAATTACAATAGAAAAATTCAAATTTTTTACGACATTTTTCACAAAAGTTTCAGCGTTAATTTGTGCTTATTTATCTTAAAAATGTATAGCAATAGTTTGTCCTGTATGTTATAATAATACGAAACGTGTTATTGGGATTATTATGCCCAATCGCTGTTAATAATTTAGGTAATATTTTTAAAATGGAGGTAATACCCATGGCAACTAAGTATACTTACCTTTTTTCCGAAGGTAACAAAGACATGCGTAATCTCCTCGGCGGTAAAGGTGCAAACCTTGCAGAGATGACCAACATCGGTCTTCCTGTTCCCCAGGGATTTACGATCACAACAGAAGCTTGCACAAAGTATTATGAAGATGGCAAGAAGATTAATGATGAGATTAAGGGTCAGATTATGGACTACATCGAGAAGATGGAAGAGATCACCGGCAAGAAGTTCGGCGATAAGAAGAATCCTCTTCTCGTTTCCGTTCGTTCGGGTGCCCGTGCTTCCATGCCCGGTATGATGGACACAATTCTTAACCTTGGTCTTAACGAGGACGTTGTTGAGACAATCGCTGAGATGTCAGGCAATCCGCGTTGGGCTTGGGACTGTTACAGAAGATTTATCCAGATGTACTCCGACGTTGTTATGGAAGTCGGCAAGAAGTACTTCGAGGAGCTTATTGATAAGATGAAGGCCGAGAAGGGCGTTACTCAGGACGTTGAGCTTACAGCCGATGACCTCAAGGTTCTCGCAGGTCAGTTCAAGGATGAGTACAAGTCAAAGATCGGTGCTGACTTCCCGTCAGACCCGAAGGAGCAGCTTATGGGTGCTGTTGAGGCTGTTTTCCGTTCATGGGACAACCCGCGTGCCAACGTTTACCGTCGTGACAACGATATCCCTTATTCATGGGGTACTGCCGTTAACGTACAGTCAATGGCATTCGGTAATATGGGTGACGATTGCGGTACCGGCGTTGCTTTCACCCGTGACCCGGCAACAGGCGCAAAGGGCCTCTTCGGTGAGTTCCTTACAAATGCACAGGGTGAGGACGTTGTTGCAGGTGTTCGTACACCGATGAAGATTTCCGAGATGGCTGACAAGTTCCCCGAGGCTTTCAAGCAGTTCCAGGATGTTTGCCATACTCTTGAGGATCATTACAGAGATATGCAGGATATGGAGTTCACAGTTGAGCACGGTAAGCTCTTCATGCTCCAGACAAGAAACGGTAAGAGAACAGCTCAGGCTGCCCTCAAGATCGCTTGTGACCTCGTTGACGAGGGAATGATCGACGAGAAGCAGGCTGTTAAGATGATCGACCCGAGAAACCTTGACACACTTCTTCATCCCCAGTTCGATGCTAAGGCTCTTAAGGCTGCTACACCGATGGGCAAGGGTCTCGGCGCATCTCCGGGTGCTGCTTGCGGTAAGATCGTATTCTCTGCAGAGGACGCTGTTGAGTGGGCTGCAAGAGGCGAGAAGGTTGTTCTTGTTCGTCTTGAGACTTCTCCCGAGGATATCACAGGTATGAAGTCCGCTCAGGGTATTCTTACAGTTCGCGGCGGTATGACATCTCACGCAGCCGTTGTTGCCCGTGGTATGGGTACCTGCTGTGTATCCGGCTGCGGCGACATCAAGATGGATGAAGCCAACAAGAAGTTCGAGCTTGCAGGCAAGACCTTCGTTGAGGGTGACTACATCTCAATCGACGGTTCAACAGGTAACATCTATGACGGAATCATCCCGACTGTTGACGCTCAGATCGCAGGCGAGTTCGGCAGAGTTATGGAGTGGGCTGACAAGTACAGAAGACTTAAGGTTCGTACAAATGCAGATACTCCGGCAGATGCTAAGAAGGCAAGAGAGCTCGGCGCAGAGGGTATCGGTCTTTGCCGTACAGAGCATATGTTCTTCGAGGCAGACAGAATCGCTGCTTTCCGTGAGATGATTTGTGCAGATACTCTCGAGGAGAGAGAGGCTGCTCTTGATAAGATTCTTCCGTATCAGCAGGGCGACTTTGAGAAGCTCTATGAGGCTCTTGAAGGTAACCCGGTTACAATCCGTTTCCTTGATCCGCCGCTTCATGAGTTCGTTCCGACTGAGGAAGCCGACATCAAGGCTCTTGCAGATGCACAGGGCAAGTCCGTTGAGGACATCAAGGCTCTCATCAGCTCTCTCCATGAGTTCAACCCGATGATGGGTCACCGTGGATGCCGTCTTACAGTCACATATCCTGAGATTGCTAAGATGCAGACAAAGGCTGTTATCCGTGCAGCTATCA